>CAZLBV010000038.1:0-4176 GCA_964557845.1 uncultured Eubacteriales bacterium
AAGAAAAAATTTATTTATTTTTAACCAGATGGGCAATTCCCTCCAGGAACCGGTCGATCTCATCAAAAGAAATATAAATATTGGTAGAGACTCTGACTCCATAGGTGCCTTTTTCTTTACTCCCTATAGTCCGGACTACAATATTGTATTTCTCCCTGACATAATTTACGATCTTGGCCGGGTCGATACCCTCTACGGAAAACGCGGTCAACCCGCCGCTCAGATACTCATCCATCGACGTGTGCAGCTTTACTCCGGGAATGGTGCTTAATTCTTTTTTCAAATATCCTGATAAGGCTTTGATCCGTCTTTCGATCCTGTCTTTGCCGATATAATTCTGAAAATCGACGGCTTCACCCAAAGCGATAGTAATGGCATCCGCTCTCTGGCTTAAGGTCTCGAATTTCCGGGCGTCTTTGTATGTATCCCATCCTGATGAAGCGATGGTAGGCCAGAGCTTATCCTGGACATCTTTCTTCACATACAGAACCCCAACTCCGGTGGGTGCTCCCATCCATTTATAGGGGCTGGTGGCAAAAAAGTCCACATCCAGATCTTTCATATTCAGATTCAGCATACCGATCCCATGAGCGCTGTCAGCCACTACCAAAACTCCCTTATCATGGGCCATTTTACACAATTCTTTTAAAGGGGCGATCAGGCCGGAAATATAGACCGTATGACTGATGCTGATGATCTTTGTCTTGGGAGTGATGGCCTGCTCGAATCCCTGCACAAATTCCTCGATGCTGTTGGGAGGCAGCCCAATGGGAACCTCTTTGATCTTGATCCCATAGCGTTTTTCTTTCAGTCTCCAGGGATGGGTCCCTCCCGGATGCTCCATGGTAGAGATGATCACTTCATCATCCGGCCCTAGATCAAGTCCATTGGCGACAAAATTCATGCCTTCTGTCGTGTTGCGGTTGAGTACAACTTCATCCGGATCCGCATGGATGAAAGCAGCGATTTTACTCCTAACTTCTTCTTTTTTCCGGGGGATATAACTATACATATCATAAGGATTGGTCATTTGCACCTTGAAAGTTTCCATGAGGGTATTGAACACCGGCCTAGGCATAGGCCCCACTGTTCCGTTGTTCATCATGATCAAGCCATCTTTAAACATAAATTTCCGGGCGATAGCCTCCCAATACACACCATCAGGAGCTTCATCCTGGATGTATTTCTGATTAAGTTCAAGAATACTCTGATAAACAGACGCATTCATTCTTTCCAGAGCAGCCACTGAAACAGCTGAGCCAGCTAAAAAATACTTTACAAAATCCCTGCGGCTGTGGCCGTTTTTAAGGGTTGGCCCTTTTTCTTGATCAGTCATTGCTTTCCTCCTTTATCCTCATCTTATATTTTTTTTCTAACCTGGATTATTCACGAGTCGAGGGGTTAGGCTGTGTCGAGTGGTCCAGATACAAAGCGTATACTGCCATCGGCATTTTTTATGAATAATTCAGGCAAATTAGATTCGTATCTCCTTTACAACAACTCTATTCGGATCGATCTCGCCCAGTCCCTTTTCATAACCTCGTTGGATCATGAAAATATCGGCGGGTTTTAATCCCCACAGAGCGCAACAGTAAGCATCGATGGCGATCCTATCGACTCCGGCGATGACTTTTTTAGGTGTGATGATCTCTCCCGGGCCCATCGGACCATTGGTGATGATGAATTCAGTTGCATCCACAACGCATAGGTGGGGCTTTATGACGGTATTCAGCTCCACAATGCACTTGTCGAGAAACTCGATGGCGTTTCTATCTGTTGTCCAATCCGGTTTATGAAACAACCGGTTGTTGACGGGGAAATTCAAACCCATCAGATTCTTGAGCGTGCCGGTAAATTTGTTGCCGGCATGGTCTTTGGTGATAGGCATATCAATAAAGACATTATAGTTATAGAATTCCTTCATGATCATGACTTCCGGAAGGATCGTTGCTTTCTGCACCGGAACCGTCTTAAAATTCGCTTCCTCACGGCTGATCAACACCAGCCTTCCGCCTGCCTCCTCGATCGCTGCCTTTAAACCGGTAGCCTCCCAGTTTTTCTGATCGAGCCAACTGAGGCAAGCAACATCCTCAGCTCCAGCCTGCCGGCACATCTCGATAACAGATTGTACGATCCCGGGTTTGGTATAAGTGCCTGGATGCCATCTCTGAGCATTGGGAAGGATGGCGACCCTGGAGCCTTTTGTGACAAATTTTTTCATGCCCCCTAATGCTTCCACGGCTTTTTGAGTGGCTAGATGGCAGTCATCTCCTATACCCACACTGATATCCGGTATGCTTTCTTTCGGAAAAGTCCATCCTCTGTGATCGAAAACAGTTCCGCTTAGGGCCGCTGCTAAACCAAAGCCTGCGCTTTTCTTAAAAAACTCCCGTCTTCCGATCTTTTTCATATTATCCCTCCTTACACTTGTTGGATGCAGCGAATGAGTCTTTCATTGATAAGCTTATGATCTATTTCAAATAAATAATATAATGCGGAATTTCAAATATCAATGATTACTCTTACTTTTTTTAATCAGGATCGATCCCACCGGAACCTCGAGATCTCTGGCGATCACCGGGCATTTGGCTTTTAGAAGGAAAAAAATGGGACGGCTCTCTTCGGAAAGAGCTTCATAGTTTCCCTGCCCTTTGCTGATGATGAGGTCGGCATTGTTATATGCGTTGATGAATTCATCCGAACAGAGGCTGAGGAGGTTTCCGGGAGCATCGCTTCCTGAGGATATGATCTCTGCAACTTTATCCAATCCGGCTTCAACGGCATCCTGATAAACGGCGTCATTGATGACGGGTTTCTCTCTGACCACAAACTGAGTAGGTTTGTTCATCTCCTCGATCAGAAGCCGGTCGAAAACCGTTTCACCCGCGTTATCTCCGATATACATTATGCGGCGGGCTTGTTTCAACGCCTCTTTAAATTTCGGAAGATGGTTAATAGCGAACTCCTGAGTAAAAACAGCCTCCAGATCCTTATTGAAATCAAATTCTGCATAGGCACCGAAATCGATAATATTCCCGGCCACGGCCGCCCGCACGGCCATCTCTATTCTATCGGAGGATTCCATTATTCTCTGTTTAACCTCCGGGACCATCTGCAGTGCCCGCTGAGTGCACTCCTGTTTGACTTTTTGAAAGGGGTCATAAATATCTGTCATCTCAGCGATCATCTGGTACATTCTTTTACCGATCTCCGGAGGCGTTACATTGAAAGAAAGTTCCGGCAGCAACCGGCTGACACTATTTAAAATATCGAGGATTTTCTTCTCATCATGGGTTATCATTCGGGCTGTCCTTAACGCCTGATTAAAAAGGCAGGGATAACAATCCAGACAAGCCTTCATTTGACAAAAACCTCTAATCCCTGCTTGATAATTTTTCTATGACTGGAAAAAGCTACTTCAGGCAGGGAAGCGGAAGAAAAATATTTGGCGTCCTCTGAATCCGAGCCTGGTCGAAGAGATCCGGATGCATCCACATGATATCCGATAATCACTACATTTTTATAACGGGGAGAGCTCTGCGAATAAACTCCGATCAATCCAAGGATGCTTCCTTCCAGACCGGTCTCCTCCTTAAGCTCTCTCAGACAGGCTTCCTCCGGGGTTTCATCGATCTCAATAAATCCTGAAGGGAGAGACCATTTTCCCTTTGCCGGCTCAACCCCTCTTTTGACCAGAAGAATATCACCTTCAGCATTGACCACAAAGGCAGCAGAACATGGCATGGGATTTTCATAAGCAATCCATCCGCAGTTATGACAGATCATTCGCATCCGCTCGTCAACCTGTTCCAGGGAAAGCAAGCTTCCACAAATGGTGCAGTGTTTTTGAAGGCGTTGGTTCATGAGGATGGATTATACCATGCAATTACTTGAACGACAAAAAACAATGGCCGATCAGCATATCTTAATTTCATCGACAAGGATTTCAACAAATATCACATTGGGCTTATATGGCGGTTTTATCTATCCGAAGTCCATCATTGATCCACGCGATAATCTATTACCTCGAGTTCGATCTTACCGATTATCTCAGAGATGGCCTGAACCATTTCCTTGAATATATTCTCATCCAGACTGCTTTCTCCCAGTTTAATATGAGTAGCATCGGTATAATATTCTCCGGTATGGATGTCTTTAGCCAGCCATTTAGCGTCC
>CAZLBV010000039.1:0-21229 GCA_964557845.1 uncultured Eubacteriales bacterium
GAAAGACGTGGTTTTTCCCCAGCGAGGAAAAACCACTCCCATTCCTCACAGCACTCCCCTCAAGTTTCACTCGAGGGACCATGCCCGTGCTGCTCCGGAACCTCTGAAATAGGCGATATAATTCCTGAGGCTAAAACTTTGGCTGATGAACTAAGTAAAAAAGATCTTATCGTGCAGCAGGGGGGACATAAACTACACCAATTCCATAGCTATTTTTTCTGCTGGTTATACCACTGACTGCAATGGAAATAACGCTGGGTTTCCCTATTTTTGTATTCAAGCTCCCCCAAATCCTGGCCTTCAATTTGAGCCCCAACTACCTTATGTATTGCAAATGAGAAATGACGAAGCATTAGTCATTATGGGGCAAACACCACCGCCATGTGTTTATTTCAGCTACCGCAGTTCTCGATTGAATCGATTTTATGCTGATGAGGATCCACCCCAGCAAAAAAGTTGTTTGCCAGACGTAAATTGGATGAAACGACTTTTGTAGTTCCGATTGACAAAAAAAATACCTATGAAGGTATAAATTATGGCGATAACGCCTTCATGGGATTCCGAGCTTATATAGATCCAACCACCAAGGTTGGTCCATCAGCTTCAGAAGTGATTTTAGACAGGGTAATCATACTCAAACCTAAATAAAAAATGAGGGTGCTATTGATAACCAATATAATCGCAGCTCAATACCAGAAGATGCGAACCGCGGTTTACTTATCTGATCTCAATAAATAACCTGCCCATCCGGAAAGGCCGGTCACAAGCGCAGCAAACAATAAAGTCATAACCAGCATCATCCAAGAATATTTCAGGCCAAACATCACAGCGATCCGTGTCGCTATGATATCGCCTCCTGTGATCAAATAATAAAGGCTCCATATCAACCATAACAAACCCGCTGCAAACATTCCTGTCCGGAAAGCCGGCCAAGCCTTTTTTGCTGCTAAAAAACCATAAAAGAAAGGCACCACCAAAATCCACCACCACACTGGAATTATTATTTGGAGAAGAAAGATGAAAGCTCCGCAGACCAGAATTCCTCTCATCTGGCACCCCGCAACAAGATACTACCGGCAAAGTGTTCCGCTTCTATACTGGGTTTATATAAAAAATTCAGTTCATGTACTTTGCTGTTTACCCAATCGTTCACCATGTTATCGTAAAACCTTGATCCAGGATTCCCGGATTGGCCTCCCGGATATATCCCCCAACCACGAACCTGCGGCTCCCAAGTCACAACCATGCACCAGGAAGGACCCCAACTTTGAGATATGGCCCTAACAGTATCAGAGCTACCCGGTGTTTGAAGATTCTCCCGCCCTAGCCCAGGGATTTGTGCCAGGTGAAAAATATCGGCTCTTTTGACATTACCCCATTCCCATGCCTGCCCAAGAGAACCATATTCTTCATGCAGTCTGTTGACTGCGATTTTGAAAGATTCGACCGCCATATCTTCTAGAGTTTCGATCTTTTCCGTGGCTTTATTGTCAAAATAAATACAGGACGGATCAGACAATATCTTCTTAAGGGTTACATCACTGCTGGGGATCCTAAGCTGGACATCTCCACTATTCATATCATCCTTCCATATGAGATCCCTTAAAACCTCCCACCATTTTTTAAAAATGGTGGGACCAATTTTATCTACTTCATATCTGTAATCCCATTTTTCTAGTTCATGAACGACCACTTGTTCTGTTTGGGATAAACTTTCACTTGGAATAAAAGGCAATAGGACCGGCAAAGCCATCCGCGCAACTGGATCTAAGGTATCATTTTGCAGATCGATCATATCCTGGTGAGTAAAGCCATTTCCAGAAGAAAGCACCTCATTTATTCTGGCTGCCCTGGAGAAAGACCCATACGACCAGTCAAGATAATAAGGATAACTTGGATCAGCCGGTTCTTGATTAGCGGAACTAACAAAACCTCTTTCAGGATTTATAACATGAGGCACATGTTCATGCGGAACCCACGAACTCCACTCATAAACAGGATCACTGCCATCGCTTAGATAACGCCCCTGTTTTATCCACCGCAGGGGAAACTTGCCGTTGTGCCAGATAGCGATATCTCCATGGGAAGATGCCAAGACAAAATTTTGGGCCGGGCATTCAAAATGCGACAAAGCATCTACATAATCCACATAATTCTTGGCTCTGTTTAACTTAAGAAAAGTCAACAATTCATCAGAACGATCATGAGCAGTCCACCTCAGGGCTGCATCAACAGGAATATTCGAAAATCGCCCGGATTCACACTCCGTATAAACGATCGGCCCGTGATGGATGTACAGAACATCATCGATTATATCCTCATCACCCCTTACTTTTATGACCTCCCTGCGTACAGCCACATCATGCCACTGGCCGGCATAGAAATACTTCTGTTTGGTTTCATCTTTAAATTTTATCTTATACCAATCGAAAACATCTGAACCCGCACTTGTCAGCCCCCAGGCAATTTTCTCATTAAAACCTATAATCACACATGGAGTACCAGGAATGGAAACTCCATAAACATTTACTCCTGGCGCACTCAACTGGAGCTCATACCAGATGGACGGCAGGGTCAGACCTAAGTGAGGGTCGTTACACAGGATGGGAAATCCGCTTTTGGTCTTTTCCCCGGAGACAGCCCAATTGTTGCTGCCCAATGATGAGGCATCTTCAGAGTTCATGCCTGATCTGATCTCAGCGGGAACGATTTGTTTCGGAGGTTCTGGAAGCTTCACCGGTTCAAAATCCCAGGGCGTGCCCTTCGGAATGATCGGTTCTGGGAAGGGAGAAAACAAAGGAAATAGGTCTTCCGTGACCTTTTCCCCCAACACCTGCAAGGCCAAAGTCATTTGCGACTCCGAGCTCCCTGCCGACAAAGTCTCCGCCATCAGTTTGAGCATGAGTATCGATTTTAGTTCCGTCCATGCTTCCGGTTTATAATCTAAAATCTTATACTCCAGCGGAAGAGACCAGCCCTTTAGGCTATCGATATAAGCATTGATACCTTGGACGTAGGCTTTAAGCGTCTCTCTGGTTTCTTCATGTTCACCCGCAAACTCAAGTGCCTTTTCAGCCCCGAATACAAGCCCTAGCCGTCTGTGGTAGCGGTCAATATCCACAGCTGCTGGACCAACGATCTCCGCTAACCGTCCGGCTGCCAGATGTGTCTGCATCTCCATCTGCCAAAGTCGGTCCCTCGCAACAATATAACCCTGTGCCATGAATAGATCATGGGTATTTTCAGCAAAAATATGGGGAACTCTGCGTTTGTCGATTATTACCCGTACATCCTGCTTAAGCCCTTTGATCTCAAGTACATTAGGAATTTTATCCATACGTGTGTTGTTGCGCCAAAATCCGGAATGGGGATTCAAAAATTTTCCCAAAGGTGGAAGACTGCCATGTTTAAAGTTGAATAAATAAAACATACCCGCAACGAGAACAGCGGACAAAACAATTTTAAATATCTTCATAACATCTTTTCTATCACATTTGAACAAAGGTCTCAAACCCCCCTTGAAATTTATTTTTTCAGCCTGGACAGGATCCGATCAGGACAATACCGAGTTTTTTTTAGATGACCTAGTTTAATAAATCAATCCGGCTTATTTATTATGTATTGATCATAGATGATCTTAGACCAGGATTCAAATCCCTCATAGTATTCTCCCAGCCTGTCCCTTCCAATCCAGGCTGCAGTCATTTTGTGGGGTTCCAGGATTTCGAATTCTGGAGTGTTTAAAACAGCTTCAAAAACCAGACCCAAATGGACCTTGCTTACATTGGTCGAATCATCATATAAAATACCCTTAAAACTGAATTCATTTAGATCCGGGCAGTGAATTTCTTCGTTTAATTCCTTATATAATCCTTCCATTATAAGATTTTCGTATTGATCAGATCGAGAGGGGTTGATATGCCCCCCGATGCCTAAAGAATATTTATCATGGAGCCTCTTTTCTGTCTGTTTTTTGGTTCTCTTCAGCAGTAAAAAATCGCGGTCATGATTGAGGATAATATAAGGAATAACCTGTTTATATTGATAATTATATTCAGCCTCCTGGCGCTCCATAAAAATATAATTTTTCAGAATAAACTGGAAAACTTTTTCTTTATCTATGGGAATTAGATTACGTTTCTTATCGTTGACTACATCAGCAAGAAGGCTATTGGTTACGACCAAGACTTCTTCAGATTCCATATCTTCCTCCATTTAAAACAATTGAGGGTTATTTCGAAAGACCTTCCACAATTACTTCATCAGAATAGGAACGTGCGATCACCGCGAATTCCTGGAGGGTATCTTCATCAATCGGTTTCAGTTGGGAATAACTTTCATCAATAGTCCGAGCGGGAGAAAACTGTTGGATCTGAAAACGCCTGCAGCCTTTTAGCTGTTTACCTATGAGACCAATATCTTCTTTATCGATCAGTCCGGGAACAACTGTGGTCCTAAACATATAATCTATTCCGGAGTTCAGGATCATATCCACACTCTTGATAATAAGCTTCTTATCGACCGGTACTCCCGCAGCTAATTCATATTTCTCTATGGGTGCTTTGAAATCCATAGCCACATAATCTATCAGATTTTTATCAAGAAGATCTTTGAGTTTGTCCGGGAAAGAACCATTCGTGTCCAGTTTAACCAGCAAATTTCTTCCTTTGATCAACTTAAGCAGCGGTTTAAGATCGTTATGAATGAGTGGTTCACCTCCGGTGATACAAATGCCATCCAACCATCCTGTTCTTAGATCAAGATAATTCTGAAAAAATTCAATAGGATAGATGGGTAGGTCACCGGGATTCAAAACTAAATCAACATTATGACAAAAGGGGCATCGAAAATTACACCCTGGTAAAAATATGGTCGAAGAAATATGCCCAGGGAAATCTTTAGGTGCAAACTTTTCTAAGCCTTTGATCTCCACCAATTCTCCAGTTCCTCCCGGGTGTTAATAACGACAGCCACCTCATCATTATCCTGGAGAATGAGAGTCGGTATAATTATTCCACCCTTATCATCACGCCTGAGGACCTTAAGATAATCTCTTATCTTTAATTTGCTTTCTTTCCGGCTCAAATCAAATTCTCGAAAATCCACTTTTTTATCCACTAAAGATCGCTTTATTTTATTACATTCCTCGCAGTTGGGAAAAGAAAATAGTAAATATTCCATGTCAACCACCTAGGCTATTTCTACGAAAGTTTTTCTTTCTTTAAATTCCTGCTTTTTACCATCATTCCAGGTTGCGATCGGCCGGAGATATCCAACAATGCGGGAATAAACTTCTGTTGGCTCGCCGCACTGCGGACATACTGGCTGTTCACCCCTTATATAGCCATGATTGGAACAGACACTAAAAGTAGGGGTGATGCTGAAATAAGGGATCCTCGTCTGAGAGATCTTATGAACCAGCCTTTTGCAGGTCAAGGCATCGATCGACTCGGGTAAGAATGCATGAAAAATGGTTCCTCCGGTATATAGTGGCTGTATGTCCTTCTGGTGCTCCAGGGCTTCAAAAATATCTCTGGTCGCATCCACATTAAGCTGAGTGGAATTGGTTAAATAAGGATGTTTATCCGTACCTGAAGTCTTAATACTGTTATATTTCTGTTTATCCAGCCTGGCTAAACGGTAAGAGGTGGATTCTGCCGGGGTGGCTTCCAGATTATAAAGATTACTCGTTTCTTCCTGAAATTCACGTATTATTTCCCGCATGAACTCCAGTACTTTGATGGCAAAACGCTTGCCCTCTTCGGTATCTATTCCTTTGCCTAAAAAATTCAAACTAGATTCATTCATTCCTAATAAGCCAATAGTTGAAAAATGGTTTTCAAAATGACCCAGATAGACTTTAGTATAAGGAACTAAGCCTTTCTCAAGCATGTTATTGACCACTTCCCGTTTCGTTTCCAACGCTTCCTTTGCCAAATTCATAACTTTCTTCAACCGCAAAAAATAATCTTCCTCATTGGCTGCCTCATATCCGATCCGGTTGAGATTGATCGTCACGACACCGATCGAGCCCGTGGAGTCTCCCGGCCCCCATATACTGCCCGGCCGATTCATTAACTCCCTTTGATCTAGGTTCAAACGGCAGCACATGGCCCGGATATCACCTGGATCCATCTCTGTTCCCAGATAATTCTGAAAATATGGGATACCGTACTTGGCAGTCGCTTGAAAAAGCAAATCCGTATTGGGTCCATCCCAATCGAAATCTTTAGTGATGTTATAAGTTGGAATCGGAAACGTAAAAACTCTTCCCTTCTGATCTCCTTCAACCATCAACTCCAGGAAAGCCCGATTTATCATATCCATCTCTTCCTGGTAATCACCATAGGTAGAATCTAACTCCTCCCCACCAACAATAACCTTTTTATCAAACATATCACGCGGTACTGTCCAGTCAAAGGTCAGGTTGGAAAAAGGAGTCTGCCATCCCCATCGGGAAGGGACATTTAAACCGAATATCAGTTTCTGTATATCCTGTTTGACTTTTTCGTAATCGAGTTTATCGGCTCTTACAAAAGGCGCTAAAAAAGTGTCGATACTGGAGAAAGCCTGTGCCCCAGCAAACTCACCCTGCATGGTTCCAATGAAATTTACCATATGCAGGGTCGCGGTTTCCAAATGCCTGGCAGGAAAAGAATGGACCTGATTGGGAACATGGCCAAATCCTTTCTTGAGGAGTTGTTCCAAGGACCACCCCGCACAATAACCCACGATCGGATAGGACAGATCGTGTATGTGAATATCTCCATCAACATGTGCTTTTTTTATGGAGCTGGAATATAGCTGATTAAGAGCAAAATTGGAAAGAACTTCACCGGAAACTCTCGCGTTAAGCCCGGAAAAACTCATGACTCCTTCGTTGCTGTTTTCTTTAATTCTCCAGTCAATATCATTAATGTAATCTCTCACCAGACGTGTTAGATTTAGCCCCGTCTGTTTTGCTTCCCGGATATCTTTATGACGCTCACGGTAAAGGATGTATGATTTTGCGATCTCATGGTATCCCTGTTTCATCAAGACCATTTCCACAATATCCTGAATCTGCTCAACCGATGGAACTGTATATCCAGCGAATTTATCTTCCAGCATAAATGTGACTATATCTGATATGCTTTGAGCCGCCCGCTTGTCCTCTAAGCCATGGACTTTCATAGCTTTAAAAACAGCCTCAGTGATTTTGCTTTGCACAAAATCGGTTATATGCCCATCCCTTTTTTTTATCCTTGAGACAGCTCCTTGCATATTAGCCCTCCTTAAAATTAAATTTTATTTGTGGCGCCTTTCCTCTCCCTGCAAATTCCTTTTCCTCCAAATCCAAAAAAAGAAAGACCTAAAAAATTCCTATATGTTGTGTGTTTCCTATTAGATTAGCACAAAATATTGTATCTACGTGATTAACTTATACCCGAAAAATGAGCTTGTCAAGTGTTTTTCCCATTTTTTTTTAATCTTTTTTTTTAGGTAAATAAAAAGAAAAATTATGATAAAATAAATCAAGAAAATTCAATCTGAATCAAAAGAGGTACCATGAATTCTCTAACAATAAAGTCTCAATCCCACGAAGAAATGATCGATATCACTTCTCAGGTCAGGGATATCATCTCTTCTTCCGGAGCGAAGCAAGCAATTTGTTTGATCTACATCCCTCACACAACCGCCGGAGTTACCATAAATGAAAACGCTGATCCATCCGTCAAGAGAGATATGCTTATGGCCTTAAGAAATGCAGTCCCGGACTCTCTCCCCTATAAACACTCAGAAGGCAATTCACCGGCTCATGTAAAAGCGACCCTGGTGGGGCCTTCCATTACTGTCCTTGTCTCGGATGGTAAACTGCAACTGGGAACCTGGCAGGGGATTTTCTTGTGTGAATTTGATGGTCCTAGACAGCGGACAATATGGATCACCCTTCATTAGGAATATGTATATTAAAACGTTTCAATTCAGATTTTAGGTCGGTCCCGGGTTTGAAATGAATGGTATTCAATCCCAGTGAAGCAGCAGCTGAAATATTTTCTTCAATATCATCGACAAACACACATTCGGAAGGTGGTGCCTGCGCTTTTCTGAGGGCAATCTCATAAATCTCATTTTGTGGTTTTATAAACCCACATTCATAAGAAAGCACAAAATCATCAAATGCCAAAATATCCGGAAATGTTTTTTTGATGAATCCAAATCTCTCAGGGTCTGTGTTTGAAAGAATAAGCAACCTGTATTTTCCTCGCAAATCTTTGTATGTTTTCATAACATCCTGTTTCAAAGTAAAAATCTCATTGTACATTTGAAAAAATTCGTCATAGGAAAGATTCGCAGATAGAATTTGGCTCACTTTGTCATAAAATTCCCGAGGGCTTAATTCTCCCGTATCAAAGCCAAGGTGTACATTTGGGTTTTCCTGATTTAATCTGGATATTTCTTCAAGCGAATAAGGACAATAGCGGGAAATCCTTGAAAAAAACAGGCTGTTATCAAAATCAACAATGACATTTCCGAGATCTGAAATAATTGTTTTAATCATTTTTTATGAACGCTTCATTTGCGTTATAATACCTAGTGAATCCGATTGAAAAAAAAATTGTTCAACAACAGAAATCCACTGAAATTACTCTCAGGTTTACTATGAAGGTCTGTCCTCACTGCGGCTCCAATATCCCAGATAAAGAAAATAAATGCCCGAGATGTGGAACTATTTATTGGGAACCAGGAAAGGATATCCCTTTAGTTAAGGAAAATGAGGAAGAAAAAAATGGCTGCTCTGTTTTATTCTTCATTCCATTGGTCGTTGGATTAGGAGTCACAGTTGTTCTGATCTTACTGGGTTTTTTCTCGAACCTTCTCATAAACTTTGAAAACAATCAGATGAAGATCGTTTGGATAGGGATATCCTCGCTTTTAGGATATGTCATTTTCCGCCTTCTAAAAAAAAATAAAAAAAAAGCTAAAAAATGACGGCTCCATCCCATTATTTATTTCTTTCCCCCATGGCCGGCGCTGAGATCCCAAGATCATCGACAATAATAAAGCCTTCCATTTTATCCGTCTGCACCATGAATTCACCTTTGATGATCCTTTCCATCCCATCAGGTGGAGTTGGAGCTGTAAATAGGAAATTGAAATTATCCCCATCGTAGATAATATCTGTTATTGGGACATCAACGAAGAATCCGCTGGCCTCGCTGATGGTACCAGCCAATTTACCCTCTTCTTCTTTAACTGCCATTGAAAGATAAAAATATTCACCTTCTGCATCAAGCTCGATCTCCCAATCCCCAATAACCTTGGAATAATCTAGCTGGGCCACTTCAGCCAAAAAAATAGAACCGGTGAAAATCACTGCAGCAAAGACAATTAAAATGGTTTTTTTGAGATTTAACATCTTTCCTCCTGTATAAATAATATCTAATCTTCCTGTCCAGCCCACTTTATTTTATTAAAGAATCATAACAAAAACCTAACATAATTTCCAGTTTCCTTGATCATAATTCAGAATAACACAACCTCCCATAAGGTCAAATTCAGAGAAAAAATATGAAAAAAAAGAGAGCCTTTTAAAGGCTCTCTTTTTATGTATATATTATGCCTAAAAGAAATAGGACCCTAAATCAGAAGAGCCCTATAAAGATAATGTCTGCATGAAATAATTCCCGGGTCCTGCGTCTTTCATTCCAGGGCACCGTTTCCTTAACGTCCAGATAAAACCAGTAAGAATCGAAAAGCCCCAATTTCTTTAAATAATAATGAGCGAGATCAGAAATATTATCCACCAGTATAGTACCAATGGTTCGGCCCCCTTTATCAGAAAGGATGATCTTATAATTATCCCCATCCTGTTCGAGTTTTCCGTTAACCTTGGCTTTTTCTATTCCTTCCCATCCTTCATTATCATTGTATTGAAGATCGGTCAACTCCACATATTCGTCTCTAGTTTGCAGATCCAGATAATTTTCTAAAACAGGTTCTTCGGTTCTGGTATAGATCGGAGCGTACTCGCCGGTTTCATCCTTAAGTTCCAGGGAATTGACTATTAAAACAGAGGTATTAACAGGATCGAACTCACCTTCACCTCTAACATCTTTTCCCTCAAGGCTTGCTAGATCACCGGTATCAAGACTACCCTGTACATAAACATCAAATCCGCGGACCTTTGGAATGTACATAAAATTTCCCCCGGTATACTTTACAGTTCCTTCGAATTCCACCACACCTTCTTCCGTAACATTTATTCCCTCAGATATGTTTGCGGTATCGACTTCAAGGACTTCTTCTTCACCACCTTTGCAAGCAACCATTCCTGCTAGAATAAATACAAGAGTGAAAACTGAGAATAAAATAATCCGGGATGTCAGATTGAAACATTTTTTTGCCATGACTTAAACCTCCAATCTTTGATCCTGCACTTTTTTGCTAGGACTGCGCCGTGAATCATGAAATTTAAATTAAGTCTATAGATTATTTTTATACCATTGCACACAGTAAATGTAAAGCGGAAAAATCTACTTATTTCTCATATGGCTGATAAAAATTGACAAGCCGGATAAAATAGAATAAAAATATAGCCACCTGGGCGATTAACTCAGTGGAAGAGTGCTACCTTCACACGGTAGAAGTCACAGGTTCAAATCCTGTATCGCCCATTTCTTATAATTAGGGGAACTTCGCTGAGTTTATTAATCAGTTAGAAAAGGAGATGCCGGCAGACCCTCTTTATTAAAAAGGCTCGGCTGTGCTTTATCGCTCCACAGATACCGCACAAAGACAGGTTTTCTCACCCGTGAACTGGATACAATTATGGTATCCCCGGCAAAATAGGCTTCAGCAGGCACAAACTTTCGATCTGCTCCAGCGATCTCGAAATGTCTCAACCGGCCTCCTCGGGAGGTCAGACCTGTACCTATTGAATCAAATATTATTCTCATATGCCGACCTTCAATGATCTTATCCCGATAGATCGGCCCAGAATAAACCAGTGAATCAAAACCGTAATTTTTTGCAAAGGCCCATAAAGATAGCCTTCTTCCTACTTCTTCCTTGTTAGCCGGATGGATAGTCTTAAGATCCCCAATATCCATAGTGACCACCATTCCGGTGTTCCTTTCCTGCATAGCAATAAGCTGAGCCTGCCTGAGTCCGGGGGCATCTTTTCCCTTTTCATAGGCAAAAGGCGCTATCTGGACATAATAAAAGGGAAAGCTTCCTAGATCCCATAAGTCTCTCCAATCCTGAATCATGGCCGGAAATAATTTCTCATATTGTTCCGGATCATGCGCATTACTCTCCCCCTGGTACCAGATAACTCCTTTAATAGTATAAGGGATAAGCGGATGTATCATTCCATTAAATAGGACAGACGGATACTGATAGCTTTCACGATCTTCAAATGTTCCGGTCCCTTCTTTAAACCCGGAAAATCTTTTTAATGCTTCCGGACTGGTCCACGCTTCTGAAGGTGTTCCTCCCCAACTGGAATGAATAAGTCCGATCGGCACATTGAGTTTTTGCGATAGCTCCCTTCCGAAAAAAAAGCCCACGGCACTGAATTCTGCGGCTGTTTCCGGAGTGCATATGGCCCAACGACCAACACAATCACTCAATGGAACCGTAGATTCCGCTCTTTGCACCTGGAAAAAACGAATATTAGGAAAATAGGCTGAAGCAATGGCTTCATCTGAATTTAAAATTGGTTGATCCTCCCATCCTCTCAGCGGCATTTCCATATTGGACTGACCGGAGCAGAGCCACACTTCTCCGATCATGACATTATTTAAAAGAACTGGTTCTCCGGCATCAATCTCCAGACTATAAGGACCGCCTGCAGATGGAGTGGGAATTTTTATCATAAATTTCTCGTTTTCATCTCCTCTGGCAGACACGGCTTCACCCATCCAGCTTCCTTTTATCGTCACCTTTCCACCCGACTTATACCATCCCCAGATCGAGGCATAGGTATTCTGTTGAAGGACCATATGGTCAGAAAACAAAGCAGGCAGCTTAAGCTCCGCAGAATCACCACACCCAGCTAAGATTAGGATGGCAGCCAGAGTAAACATTGACAGTATTTTTTTCATTGGAATCCCTCTAAATATAATTTTAATATCATTATCCAGGTTAATAATTATGATATCTCTCTAGCTCAGGTATTACAATAAAAAACAAGAGAATCAGCTATTTTTTACTTTTCAAACAGCTCATCAAAATGAAATCCGATCCATTCTCTGTAGGGAGCATCCCACATGTCGGTCTTCAGGTCATCAACAGCGATAAAAAGGCGGCGTTCATTGGACAGACAGATCACTGAATATTCAGTTGTTCCATGGGCAACCTGCTGAAGAAGCCGTACAGCCTCATTGAATCCCAGAGAACTGTTTTGACGGAACCAGGCCTCCAGAGTATGCCTGGCTGTTTCATACCGCCAAAGGGACGAAAAAGAAATAGGCCTGCCTAAAGATTCATGGGGCTGATCAGGATTAAAACCATATGTAAGGTGATGATTCGAAGCCAGGATGCTGCAGGGATCCAGGGGCCGGACTTCCGCAGGATCTCTGACGGCAAACCCGGTACGGCCGCCTTCATAGACAAAGGCAGGTGAATCTTGACCTTGGTAAGGAGCAGCCCAGAGAATGATCGATCCGGCTGCCGTAATTCCTCCCGTGGAACAGATATGAAGTTTCATCATGTTGAGGATACTTTCGGGAGAAGCATCCCTTCCCTGTTTTTCCAAAATCAGGCGCTGGATCCAGGAACAGGGAACGATACCATCAGGAACGGGACCGGGGCCTGAACCTCCGGCATTTTCCATACTGTAGAGACCCTCTTCATTAATCCCAGAGATAGTGCCGACGAATCCGGGCCACATGGTCGAGACCCAACGTTTGTGGCCGGATTCCGATGGGGCCACCGCAAAAACCAGAAAATGGCTGACCGTAACTTTTCTTATGTCGCATTCCCCATCCATATTTCGGGCGGCCAGTAGACCGCCTTTGAGCTTACTGCCCTTTGTCCGGTCTCCCCAAAATGCAAATTGTGTGCAGGAAGAACGATTGGAATTGGGGCCCGGAAAGGCCGCACGCCTCTCGATATAGGCATTAATGGCTAAAAGATCAGTCCGGTTAAAATCACGGCCTAAAACCTCCAACCTCATATCTATGCCCGATGCCTGCATGCCTTTTATCACGGCATCACACTCTTTGAGGAATTCAGGAGGGTAACTGAACCGATTTTCTAAAAAAGGAACAAAGGTATCCTGATAGTTTTTAGCTGAGCGCCAGCTGTCTTCAACGATGTAGAATTCAAAAAAATCAATGATCTGACTTCCAACAAGATAACCGTGAGCAAACCCCCGTTCCTCTGCCGTTCCCCAAAGCTGTAGAACCGGAAGTCCTTTTTTCCAGATAAGGGCACCGTGCTCGCTGGTTCTGCCCTCTTTAGGAAAAATCGTAGGAACACGAAGTCTAAAGCTGCATTCGGAGGCACTGGATCGGGTAATATCGATCGGGTCACAAAGCCCCCCGGGTGAGGAAGTAAACCAGCCGAAAGGCTCGGGAGGATCGAATCCTAATTTTTGATTTTTATCCAGATCCATAAAAGCCAGTATTGAATAGTGACCGGGATCAAGATCTTCAAAGATATAGCTTCCAGGTGTTTTCAATTCCTTAGTCTGAAACGGTTCGGCCTCACCATATATATCCCCTTTACTAAGCCGATCCACCCTGCCCTCAGAGGAAACTGTCAGCTTATATAAATTGATAACAATATTTCCAGCTCGATCCCCTGAATAAAAGATATAGCCGGCAAGTGATCTTTTATCCTGGATGATCCCCATACTGCTTAAAACAGCCAGGCCAAACACGACAGCGCAGGCTATGTATTTTTTGTATCCTTTCATTTTATTTTCTCCCTTGTTTCATTTGCATTTTTTATTGATCTATATCGTTTAAGAAACCGTAAAAAAAATATTTAAATCTTTAAAAAATTACACGAACCCTGTCATCTGTCTTATTATATCCCAGAGAGAACGTATCACAAATAAAACAGCAAGGTCAATGTCCTACAAGGCAAAATGGCTCTTCGCAAAAATGTGTACCTGGAGAAGCATAACTGTGAAGAAAGGGAGGGATTCGAAAGTTCCGTCAGGTTCTTAACGCCGTTTCCTCTCCATTTTTCACAGCGCTCCCTAAACCGGCAAAATTAATCCCTATAAACTCATGTATTCTCAATTTGATTTTGATTGAGAATTGAAGTAGCTTTATACACGAGAGGAAAATCATGAAAAAATTAATCGGGCTTCTTATTGCTGGAATTTGTATATTATCCTTGGCTGCTCAGAATAGGCGGCCTATCCGGGATGATGTTGGGTTCTGCTGGAATATGGAAAGTATGCAAAAACTAGTGGATTATCTTGCTAGCCAGGAGGATCAGGCACCGGAGTCCGAGGGGCTTGTGGCCGCCATTTCTCCCCATGACGATTACCTCTATGCCGGGAGGATCTATTATCCGCTGTTTAAAATCCTGAGATCCAAAGAGTTAGTTATTTTTGGTGTTACCCATGGCACGGTGCGGAACGAGATCAACGGCCTCGAGAATATCCTGATCCTGGATGAGTTTGACTATTGGCCTGGGCTAAAAAAGCCCATCCCTGTATCAAGTCTGCGGGACTACCTCATGGAGAAGCTAGATCAGACAATTTATATCAAAAACAACAGGGCCCACGAGATCGAGCATTCCATAGAAGCCCTTCTACCTTTCCTTCAATATTTTAATCCTGAGGTCAAAATAACACCCATCATGGTCACTCCCATGCCGTTTGAACGCATGGAGGAGGTCTCAGTAAAACTGGCTGAAGTGATTACGGACTACATGCAAGAAAATCAGCTTGCAGCCGGCCAAGATATTTTTTTTCTGATTTCCTCAGACGGAAACCATTACGGAAAGGACTTCAATAACTCACCTTTTGGAGAAGGAGAAAAAGCCTGGGAAACTGCACTCAATCTCGACCAACGCCTCATCCGCACCTATCTTACCGGAGACATGGACAGCGGCAAGGTCAAAAGATTGACCCAAGAACTCTGGGGAGAAACTTATCTCGATTACAGAAATACCTATTGGTGCGGCAAATATTCTATTCCTTTCGGCCTTCTGACTATAGAGAAAACCATGGATCTTATCACGAATGAAAAGATCACGGGCAGGCTCTTCCGTTTCTCTGACACCTACAGCGAAGGTGTCCTGCCTCTCAAAAAAACCGGAATGGGAACCACCGCTCCCTTTTCCCTCCGCCATTGGGTCAGCTTTTTCTCCATTGGATATTATATAAAATAAGCCAACTTGGCTGACTCAACTTATTGAAAATAATACAATAAATTTTTCCATCTCTGAGAAGTATTTTTCTTAAAGTTGATTTATTGGCCATTTTTTCGAGTTTAAGAACCATCGCATTTTTTATGAATAGTTCAGGTTAGCTATATAGTTCGTAAATTCTTTTTAAGGAGTTTAAGGCCTTCTTCACGGGCTTGGAGAAGTTGTTTCAATTCAACCCCTTCCAATTCTTTTTTCCCCAAAATATTATCTTTCAGAGCCTTCCGGTACAGCATGTACTCGTCCTTTTCGGAAATATTAGGTTCGACCTGTTGTGAATACAAGAACTCTTCGATCGGCCGGTTTTTGCCGTTGTTATTACCTTCGCTTAGATCGACTCTATATTTTCCATAAACCAGATAACAGTGGATCATTGGTACATAAGGAAGATGATATTTTTTTAGAATTTTATTGGTACCGGTTACGATCTCCTCTGTCATGGCATAAATGCCTACGTTTTTTTCTATGGGAAGGTCCAACTCATCGGCTAGGGTGGCAATTACGGCATGTTTGGTAGTACATGTTCCTTTATTTTCTTTGAATAGGATCATCAGATCATCTGGATCAGAGTTATAACCATAGGGAAGTCTGTGGACATACCGACAGGCATCGATAAAAGTATGGATTCCAAGGCTTAAAAATTTCTTTGATATGGTACCGAAATCTGAAATTGGTTTATCCGGGAGGATTGTAAATTTTTCCATGATTTTTCACCAAACCTCAAATCAATTCAGCTTAAAAAGCTGGATATGTTTCCAACTAAAGTATACCATGATATTATCCAACAAACCGAAGAAAAAGTTCTTTCAGTTGTTTGACTAATCTTACAAAAATTATTACCTTATTGTCATTCCTGTAAGGAAAGAAAGGAGCAAACAAGATGAATATAACCAAAAAATCGATCGGCATCTTTTCTATTTCTATGCTGGTTTTATTGTTCAGGCCGGCATTTTTGACTCCTGGTGACACACAAAAAGCAGATAAGGTCTATGTCAATGGCAACATCTATACTGTTGATGAAGAATTCAGCACTGCCTCTGCCATGGTTGTAAAAGACGGCAAGTTTATCTATGTGGGAGATGATGCGGGAGCCCAGGCATATGTAGGCCCCCGGACCTTTGTTTTCAACCTGGAAGGCAAAACCGTGATTCCCGGTCTGCATGATGCCCATGTCCATATCCGATACGGAGAAAGAGAATTGTACCCACGAATCCCTGACATAAGACCTAGCATCGGTGAATGGGCTTCGGTAGAGCGCATGCAGGAAGTGATAAAGCGCTGCTTAGCTACCGGGGAAGGCATGCGGCCCGGTCCTGAGCCCAGGTGGCTGGTATTGAGTGGGTGGATGTCGGATGTTTGGGACCCACCGGAATTCCATAAGGAGCTGATCGATGCTGTAGCCCCGGATAATCCGGTTTATATTATCCGCTACACCCATGGCAGCGGCGCCAACAGTAAAGCCCTGGAATTGGCAGGTATTACCCGCGAGACTCCCGATCCTCCCGGCGGACATATTAAAAAGGATAAAAACGGCGAACCTACAGGAGAATTTGTGGAGCGGGCCCCCTCTCAATTGACCCGTCTTATTCCTCCCCTGCCCTCCATGACCGATTATGAGATTAGCCGCAACCTGGTAGAAGGGACTCAATTGGCTGTGGCTAGTGGGCTCACTACCATCCATGGTGCCAGTGTGACAGGATATGAAGAGATTCAAAGACGGCTGAAACTCTATGAAGTGGGACTGCTCAGGATAAGGATCAACGAGATGATAAGCGAGGCTGCCGCTAAAAAGTTGGGCAAACCGTTAAACTATGAAAATAGATTTTTAGTTCGATCGGTTAAAACTCTTGCCGATGGCGCTTTAGGGTCACGGGGTGCGCATTTCCTCAAGGAGTACAGCGATTATCCCGGCTATTGTGGAGAACCGAGGCTGACTGAAGACGAAATTACCCGGTCTGCCACAGATCTGCTCAAGATCGGTTTCAACATGAGGATACACTGCATAGGAGATGCGGCCAACCGAACCGCCATTAATGCTTACGAGAGGGCGCTAAAAGCCACTGGGCTGAACGGCCAAGACGTCCGGTTCGCGCTCGAGCACTGTCAGGTGCTGACTCCTGAGGATATACCCAGGCTGGCCAAGCTGGGAATTGTGGCTTCCATGCAGCCTCTCCACGCCATTGAGGATATGCACTTTGCAGAAGCCAGGATAGGACCGGAACGGCTGAAGTATGCCTATATCTGGAGTGATCTTTTGGATCTAGGTGTAGTGATTGCTACAGGAACAGATTATTCTGTTTCCCCCTATAATCCCTTTTACACTCTGCATGCCGCTGTCACAAGACAGGATAGAGATAATAATCCTCCAGGAGGCTGGATCCCGGAACAGGCCATGACCAGAGAAGAGGCACTCCAGGCGGCCACCATGGGTGGTGCTTATGTCATGTTTGCCGAAGATATCCTGGGATCGATCGAGGTCGGGAAGCTGGCGGATTTTGTGGTGATTCCGGTTGATTACATGACCATTCCGGCTGAGGATATCTGGAAGATCCAACCTGAGATGACGGTCATCGGAGGCGAGGTGGTTTACACCAAGCCGGTATCAGCACAAAAATGACCTGACAGCATTATCCAGTGTGATCAAATAAGGACTATCTCAAAAGAAAGAATCCAAGCAAACCTTGGCCATTTCAATCAAGTAATAATGAAAAACGTAGACAAAGCCCTCAAAATAAGTCTTGGTTTGTATTTATAATAGCCATGAAACATATAATAGCAATCTGTTTTTTAATTACAGCAGCTGCCCTGCCGGTTATTAATCAATCCCAAAATGAAGGAACGTTCACAGATTCCCGTGATGGGTATGTCTACAAATGGATTAAAATTGGGAATCAAATCTGGATGGCCGAGAACCTGGCCTATCTGCCGCAGGTTAACCGGGTAAATGACAGCCTGTTTAATGGAAAGTGTTTTTACGTGTATGGGTATGATGGGGATGATATTACTGAAGCTAAATCAAAAGAGACCTACAACAAATACGGCGTTTTATACAATTGGGATGCTGCCAGAGAAAGCTGCCCCCCGGGATGGCATCTGCCTACCGATGAAGAATGGAGAGAGTTAGAAGAATACTTAGAAATGGCCGCAGACGAATTGGGTGCCAGGGAGTGGAGGCCTTCCGGAGAAGTCGGAAAAAAAATGAAATCCGCCTCGGGATGGGAAATAAATGGCGGCAGCGATGAATTTAACTTCCATGTCTTACCGGGCGGCTGCCGCGGATATGATGGATTCGGCAGCCTGGGCTATTGTGCTTATTTCTGGACCGCCTCTTCTGCGGGAAACGACAATGCCTGGAGACGAGGATTTTGCGGTGACGACAACGGTTCTTGCCGTGAGGAGGACCGCCGGTATTTTGGGCTTTCGGTTCGCTGCGTAAAGGATACCCGGTGAATGATCCTCTAATCAAACCATGATCAAAAACCTTCCGTATTTATCCTTTTTTGCATCCATCGCTTTTCTATTTGCCGGCACGCGCAAAATCCAAAAAAAGGATCTAAAGCCTCTGCTCAAAAAAGATAAAATCGCTATCGATTGGAAACAAAAATCCAACAATATAAAGAAAGAACCATGAAAAAAAATCTAATCATCATTACCGTTATTTCCCTGGTTTTAATAGCTGCTTCCTGCCAGAAACGAGATTCAGATGTGATCGGAGGCGCCATGCTGTCTGATCTAGCCAAACCCATCGACGGCCGGAGCATGCGGACCACCTCCACCAAGACCGACGAAAAAGGGGAACCGATCTCCCACAATGCCGATAATTCACGGGTTTTTCCCGGAGAGGCCAAAGTGGTGCTTGCTGCCCAAGGCCCTGGGGTTGTCACCCATATGTGGTTTACTTTTCTGGGGCCAGGCCCTCACCCCTGGGCGAGTGAAGGATCAGCCACCCATCAGGAAATGTTACTGAGGATCTTCTATGACGGCCGGGAAGAACCTGGTGTGGAAGCCCCCTTCGGCGATTTTTTCGCCAACTGTTTCGGAAAGCGCAGCGAAGTCATCAGCCTCCCGGTAGTAGTGGAAGATGCGGACTCTTACAATTCATTCTGGCCCATGCCCTTTCAAGAATCCATCCGGATCGAAGTGGTAAATCAAAGCCAAGAAAAAAACATCAATCTGCTTTACTACAATATCGACTGGATAAAAAAGGACCGCCTGCCGAAAGATACCCCCTACTTCTACGCCCGCTACCGTCAGGAATATCCCACCGTACCCGGGAAAGATTATCTGATCCTGGAAACTGAAGGAAAAGGGCATTATGTGGGTACGGTTTTGGCTGTGCGGACAAGAAGCCCCTCCTGGTTCGGAGAAGGCGACGAAAAGATCTATATCGATGGGGAGGAGAAACCCTCTATCTGGGGCACAGGCACCGAGGATTATTTCCTGTCGGCCTGGGGACTGCAAAGCGGTGTGAATACTCCTTACTTTGGCACGGTTTACTTTGATCAATGGGGCATTGTCGGAGGGCATACCTCTGCTTTCCGCTGGCACATAGCTGATCCGATCGTCTTCAGCAAAAAGATCAAGGTGACCATCGAGCACTTTGGCTGGATATCGCCTGATGAAAACAAAGAAAGAAAGCCGCACAGCTGGAACGAGAGAGAAGATGATTTTGCCACGGTTGCCTTCTGGTACCAGACGGGTGTTCCGACCTTTAATCCCGAAACCCCGCCTGCCGAGAAAAGGATTCTGCCTAATCTGGATGAGATATTTATGGCCAGGAAGGCAATTACCGATAAATCTTACAGAAATGGAGAGTGCCAAGAGCAGGAAGGCCTGGAGCATTATATGAACGGTCAAATCCTATTTATGCCTTCCAATGCCCAGGCAGCCATCAGTTTTCCTTTCAGTGTGAGTGAGAAGAAACCGACCAGGCTCCTGGTGGCGGTAACCAAAGCGCCTGATTACGGTATCTGGCAGGCCTATCTTAATGGAATAAAAATCGGGCCGACCATGAATCTCTACGATAAAAAAATCCGTGAATGGGAACATCACCTGCTTGATTTCTGGCCTGACCCTGGGGACTATACCCTGGAATTCCGCTTTGTGGGTAAAGACCATTTCTCCACCGGAAAAATGCTGGGCATTGAGTCTGTCCGGCTGCGGGAGAGAAGGCCGCGTGTGATCGATTATGCCTTCGATAAAGACAACGACTGGAGGACAAACCCCAAACTCTACGAGTAATCGGCTGTTTTAAGAGCACAGCTTCGCTGATGGATCTTCAAGAAAATAATAGAATTATTAAAATCCCTTCAGGGAAAGATATTTCTTAGACGCGAAAAAAAAGGCTAAAAATTGGGGCTGCGGAGCCCCCCATTCGAATCAGGTTAATCCCCGGAACGGGATTACCCGGCGTCCTTCTTATTTCAGCTTCAGACTGGCCAGCATGGCTTGGATGTCGGGGTTATCCTTGGCGCCGGCGCCCTCGATCGTGATCGTGATCTTGGTTCCATCGCGGAAGGCAACATGCATGGTCTGCGTCATCCCGCTGTAGGCATAGGTGGTCGTTTTGAACTCGACCCCGGCGATTGTCGTCGACTCCATCGGCGAGCCGCCATAATTCTTGATCATCGACTCGATTGAAGCCTCGGCCGTCCCCGCCGCGTTCCCGTTGCCCTCGAACTTGAAATAGAGCCCGGGGCTGGTCTTACCCTTGGGCAGGACGTTGACCATGCCCATATTAAGGGGCGAAGCCTCCCATCCTTCAGCCAGGGTCAGGCTGAAATACTGACAGTCATAGGCAGTTCCCTCAGCAGAGGGCTGTTCGGCGGCGGCCGGTACATCGGCAGCCGTATCA
>CAZLBV010000040.1:0-2589 GCA_964557845.1 uncultured Eubacteriales bacterium
TTTTTGACTGAGATATTAAATTTGACATAGTCAAAACTGTCTAAAAAGGAATAAAGCTGTTCCAGCCATTGGGCAAACGTTTCTGTATATCATTTAGGATCACAAATACTATTAAAAAAATGAAAATGGCAAAGCCTATCTGCATTATGATCTGTTTCACCTTTAAACTGAAATCCCGGCGGAACAATCCCTCGAGCGCCAATACCAGGATCTGACCTCCATCCATGACCGGAATAGGAAAAAGATTGATGATCCCCAATTGAAGACTGATGAAAGCAATAAAACTCATCAAGGCCAAAATCCCTGCTCTAAAAGCAGTATAGGAGATGTTAGCGATCTCTAAAGGCCCCCCCATTTGATTGGTTGAAGATTCTCCTGTGATGAGTCCTTTTATAAATCCTACTACCAGGCCGATCAGCTTGATATTGTCTTCCACACTTTTAGAAAAGGATTTAAAAAACCCATATTGTTCGATCTCAGATGCTGCAGTGTGTAAAATCCCGATCTTACCGATATCTCCTTCCTTACGGGGCGTGACTTTCAGATCCAGCAATTCCCCGTCTCTTTTCACGGTTATGGTGAGCTCATTGCCCGGATTAGCCTCAAGAATTTCAACAAATTTATAGTAATAGGTGGGCTCGCCATTAACCGCTGTGATTATATCTCCCGGCTTCATGCCCCCTTTTTCTGCAGGTGAATTGGGTTCAATCATTTCAATCTGGGTATTTATCTTTCCAAAAAAACCGGCATAACCCATCTCAAAACGGGTCTTGCTTTCTGTAGTCAGCTCAACAATTCTTGTTTCACCGTCTCTTTTAACTTCGATCTCAATGGTTCTTTCAGGCTTGGTACCCACAGCCAGTTCTACCTCATTCCAAGTTTCTGTCTTTTTACCATTTATGCTCAATATGACATCATCAACCTGGAGATCAGAACGGACCGCCGGTGAATCCGGAGCGATCCATCCAATAACCGGGGTTTCCTGCAGATATTTCGGAACCGATACCCCCACCATATTGATGACAGCCATAAATAAAATCGCAAGGAATATATTCATAAGCGGCCCCATCAATATCACCAGGAATCTCTGCCATCTTTTGGCATTATGAAAATCACCTGGTTCCGGCTCTTTTTCCTGTTCCATCACATCTTCACCACTGAATTTTACATAACCACCCATTGGGATGAGACTTACCCTGTAATCTGTTTCTTTTCTTTTGAAACCGAAGAGCCGCTTCCCATAGCCAAAAGAAAAAACCTCAACATTTATATTAACCAGCTTTGCCATAAAAAAATGTCCGAATTCATGGACAAATACCAGTATGCCAAAGACTAAAGCAAACGCGAAAATAGTTCCGATAACTGATCCCATTTCATATCCTATTATTCAATAAATTCCGGGTTATTTTTCTTGCCTCCCGGTCCACAGCAAGTATATCTTCCAGGCTGTTAACTTTAGATTTTTTGTGTTTCATCATCAGTTCATCCAAGATCTCAAAAATATCGGTGAACCTTACCTGCCTTTGGAGAAAAGCATCAACCAAAACCTCATTCCCAGCATTGAGCGCGACCGAAAAACTTCCTTCTTCTTCCAGAGCTTGCCGCGCCAGTTTTATTAGAGAAAATTTATCTGTATCCAATTTATAAAATTCCAGGACTTTGAACTCGCTTAAATCAAGAGAAGGCAGAAGGCCAACCTCTCTCTCAGGATAGGTCAAAGCATATTGTATGGGTATTTTCATATCTGTAGGACTAAGCTGGGCCAGGAGCGATCCATCAAGCAGTTCAACAAGAGAATGGACCAAAGATTGAGGATGAACCAGGATATCCAACTGCTTGGGTTCCAGATCAAATAACCATTTTGCTTCGATCAATTCCAATCCTTTATTCATAAACGTGGCTGAATCAATACTAACTTTTTTCCCCATCTCCCATCTGGGATGATTCAAAGCTTCCTCCGGAGTTTTTTCTTTCATTTCTTCAAAGGTAGAGTTAAAAAACGGGCCTCCCGAAGCTGTCAGAATCACTTTTTTGACATTCCGGATATCTTCCTTGGCCAAGCACTGAAAAATCCCGCTGTGCTCACTGTCGATCGGGATTATCTCAGCTCCGGACTCTGCGGCTGTTTTCCTGACCAAATGGCCGGCGGTTACCATGGCTTCTTTATTAGCAATGGCGATCCTTTTTCCCGAGCTAACCGCAGCCAGAGTCGGCCGCAGGCCGTTGATCCCGGTGATCGCAGAAACGACCATATCGTTTTTTGAATATTTTGAGACTTCCTCAGCCCCCTCCTGGCCATAATAGATCATGGGCGTTTTTTTGCCCAGTGCTCTCATTAATTCCTGTGCATCTTCAGCTCTTTCAACCGATATAACTTCAGGCCTGTATTTTATTATCTGCTCTTTGAGAAGGTCCAGATTACGTCCGGCGGCAAGCCCCACTATCCTGAATTTTTCAGATAGAGAATCAACCACTTTAAGTGTATTGAGTCCGATCGATCCGGTTGAGCCGAGAATTGCAATGTTTTTCATTTTTTCTCAGTGAGTTCTATTTACCTCATGCCGATATATTTTAATAAAAAATAAAAAA
>CAZLBV010000041.1:0-4115 GCA_964557845.1 uncultured Eubacteriales bacterium
TGTCTCTTTCCCAGTAATTCTCCATGACGACATCATCGACAACCAAGATCCCGTTTAAATACACGGTCACCTTCTCTCCAAGCATGATGATGCGGAAAGTGTTCCATTCTCCGATGGGATTATCCGCTTTCTTAAGTGGTTTATTGGGATGGATCTGGTTGTTGTAGAGGCCGCCGGACCCTTCCGGCCATTGGGCCGGATCCCAGATCTGTACCTGGGGGGAGCCGCGCAGATAGATCCCGCTATCCCCGCCCGGTTCTATTTTCCAGTCCACCAGTAGTTCAAAATCTTTATAATCTTTGGCCGTACAAAGACTCTCACCTTTACCATCGAAAACCAGGACGCCGTCCTCAACTGACCAATGATCTCGCATCACCTTATTGGCCTCTTTCTGAGCATCCAGCAATTCATCCGGAGACATGACCGCCCGGGCCACAGGATCTTTCACCAATCCCTTCCATCCAGTTAGATCACGTCCGTTGAAAAGGGGGACAAAACCCTGCTCGGCCGCCAGCTTCCTGAGATAAGCATCTATCTGTTCGATCTCAACCGGGTTGTCGATATAATTTGAAGCTCTGTTTAAGATCGAATAGATTTCCAAACCAGTCAAACCGAATTCCTCTCCGGGCTCCGGCAAAACCATGGTGACAACAGCCCTGGCAGCTTGATAGGCCAGTTCAGGTTCCCGCATATATTCTGCTACCCGGCTTAAAGCCTCTTTGGTCCTGATACCAGCCAGAGCTGAAAGCAGCAGTTTTTTTTCATTTTCTGTCAGAGACAGAGAAAATGTCTTTTCAAGCCGCTTGAACTTCTCATCAGGCATTAGATCTGATTCTTGAATGATCCGGACATATCCCTGAAAATCCAAATAGAAATATTTTTTCTCCTCTGTATTTAAACAGAGCTTAAGAAGCTCGTCCAGAGCTGCCGGATTCTGCCATTGGGCCAGTGTATAAACCGCAGCAGTTTGAATTCTGGAATTTTCGTTATCTAAATAGGAAATTACAACCTGGAGAGCTTTTTTACCACCAATACTGGATAAGGGTCTGATAAAATCAATCTTTTTATCTCCTTCAATTGAATCCAGTCTGGTTAAAAGGGGATCAGCTCTATGACCCGTTTGATCGATGCGGTTGGAGGCAGCCACAATAGCATTTTGAATCAGAATGATCTCGGCATTATTCTCTGTTGTTTCTAACAGGTCGAACAGCTGGGAAAGATGAGAAGGACAGGACAAATTCTCCAAAGCTTTAAGCGCAGCTTTCCTCAATGTGTCATCCTGACTCTGCGTCTCTCCCAATACCAGACCAGCATATTCCTCAGCTCCCCGTTCATCCAGAATTTCGATCAGAGCCGCCCTCACCAGCGGAGTGGAATCGGGGAAAATATCCAGAGCGGTCTGTATTGCCGTATCTGCAGGAAATCCTAAAAGAGCTGTTTTTATTGTGCTGACTTCGGTTTCGGTCCCGGTCTTAAGCAGCGGAATCAGATGTTCTAAAACCGATTCCTGACCCAATTGAACTGAAGCAGAAATTGCCGCCAGACGAACAGAAATGTCTTCACTCTTCAAACTATCCACCATAAAAGTCAGAGCCGATCCATCTCCCCTTTTCCCCAACAAACTTATGATCTCGGCCTGAATGTAAGGTTTAACCTCCTGTGCTTTTTCTATCCATAAGGAAGTTATTTTCTCACCGGGAAATTTCTCTGAGAGTTCATAGGCTCTGGCTCTAAACTCATGATTGGGATTATCCGCCGCCGCTATCAGCTCAGGAACAGTTTTTTCGCCCAGGATCTCGGTTAAAAGCGTCAGGGCTGAAGCGGCAGTGTTCTGCTCATGGCGGGACTGGTAATAATTGATCAGATCTCGGCAGATACGAACACTGATTTCCGGCCTTTTTTCTTCCGCCAGACGGCGGGCATAGCGAAGATATAAGGCCGGCGCGCTGTTTCTTTCAAAGGAAGAAGCTGCTAATACATAACGGTTTAAATAAGGCTCTACTTCAGGATCTCCGCTGTTGGCCAGGGCAAAAAGAGCTGCCTGGCGTATTTTAGGATCCCGGCTGTTCGCATATTTTTTTATTTTCTTTACTGCCTCCCGGCTGTTCAATTCACCCAGGGCTTTTATTATGGTAACATGGCTTCCACTTTCAACAGAATCCAATACCTTAATAAAAGCTTTTTCCGCCTTGGATGTTCCTATGCCAAGCAAGGCCTGGGCCGCCGGTCCACACAAATCCTTGTTCTTCAAGAAGCGACTTATCGTCCCGATTGATTCTCCCTTGCCAACACGCTGAAGCAGCCCCAGAAGAAATGTTCTTATCTCAACACTATTGGATTCATCCAGAGCCTTCAGGATGGATCTGGCAAATAAATAACGTTCTTTTTCTCCCCCGGGACGGTTTACATAAATCGAGGTGCCGCTTAAAGCAAACCGCACTCTGGAATCATCCCCTTCTCCAGAAGCAGCCAACATCCGGCAGGCTTCTCTTATACCTTCTGACCCCAGCAGCAGAAATTCAGCCGCCGCCTCATCTCTCTGTTCAGTATCTGAGGCAGGAAACTTTGACAGGATAATATCCAATCGTGATTCATTTGATTGGGCTCCGGCCAAAACTGGAATTCCAGCTATAAAACCTACAACAAGTACGATGCAGAGAAATTGTCTGCAGTTTCCCTTTAGCCTTATATTCTTAGATTGAATCATTTTCTCATCCTCATAAATGCCAAGGAGCCCTCATTGGCTGAAATACAAGCCGATTGGCTTCAGGATCATTTATAAAACGCTGAGCAACCGGATCAAACCTAAGGGGCCGGCCCAGACGCACTGCGATCTTAGCCAGATTGACCAGAGTACATGATCTATGCGCGTTTTCTTCATTTAAGGCGAATTTTTTCCGAGTCCTAACCGCCTGGGCAAAATCAGTGACCTGGGGTTCGGGATCTGGAAGATACATTGTTTTTCTCTTAAGATCAGAAATATCCGACTTAAACCCTTTGAAAAGCTTTCCCTCCGGCCCTTGAATAAAAGGGGCATCCTTATCTTTATTTTCGCCATCAAGAAGAATCTCACAGCCGTCGGCATATCTCATACGGATCCAGCGCCAGGATCCGCAGGCATCCGGGTGTTGCTGCGGACAGTCGGCTTCAATCTCTATCGGACTGGTGTCGTCTTTATCCAGGATATATTGCACTGGATCAAGATAATGCATTCCCATATCCCCTAAGCCTCCGCCATCATAATCCCAATAACCCCTAAAGGTGCTGTGCACTCTGTGGGGATGATAGGGCTTATAGGGAGCTGGGCCCAGCCACATATCGTAATCCAACTCAGATGGAATCGGCTGTGGGGAAAGACTGGTCAATCCTCTCCAATAGAATTTCCAATTAAATCCGGTAATTCCGCTGACGGTGACTTTTAAAGGCCATCCTAAAAGGCCATGCTGCACCACTTTTTTTATGGGTTTGACCGGGCTGCCGAATCCATAGAAATCCCCTTCAAATCTAAACCAGGTGTTGATCCTGAAGATCCGGCTATTTCTCTGGACAGCTTCAACCACTCTCTGCCCTTCTCCGATGGTCCGGGTCATGGGCTTTTCGCACCAGATGTCCTTTCCTGCTTCCGCCGCCGCAATGGATATTACGGCATGCCAGTGAGGAGGAGTGGGAATGTGAACAATATCTACATCCGGCCGCTCCAGAACCTCGCGAAAATCCTTATAGCCTTTAACTCCGGGGCCTGCCAGTTCGAGGGCCAGTTTAAGATGGCTCTCATCTACATCACAGACGGCCAGAAGCCTTGATCCGGGATATTCAAGATGTGCCCGGCCCATCCCGCCGACACCAATAACAGCTTTGGTCAGCTCATCACTGGGGGGAATATACCCCTGCCCACCTAAAATCCGGCGGGGAAGGACAGTCAAAGCGGCAGCCGCAGTTATAGTTTCTTTAATGAATTTTCTTCTGGAGATTTTTCCTTGGTTTTTCATGATCAGCTCCGACCCTCATCCGTTTAAATATAGTCAGGAGAAAGATAAAATGCAAAAGTTTTCTTGAACAATTTTTTTTTGAATTTTTCATGATGAGTGGATGGGTGTATCAGTGGATAAGTCAAT
>CAZLBV010000042.1:0-3622 GCA_964557845.1 uncultured Eubacteriales bacterium
AACAATACTCTCCTCCGGAGGATTTCTGTTCTCCCCTTTCAGCCACAACCGAAACCCCGAATGAACAGACGGACATCTTATAATTTTTAGACAACCCTCGTGAATTCGCTAAAAAGATCTCTCCCTCACCTTCACCATATCCTGATCCTGCACTTTTAGTGATATGGGTATCTTCCACAGCCATCTGCTCTACTTGTTTCGCCAGGGTAATTTTCTCATCCATGGCTACATTTATAATATTGGGATCATATAATCCGTCCACCTCAGTAATGCCCATTTCTTTTGGAAGAACATTGTTCTCATCAGGAGTGGTGATCCCGGCAAAACCGACAGCGCGTGAAATTGCGTTATCAAGTGAATTATCAGCAAAATCATTGCAGTGGGAAAAAGCCATCTTTCCTGCTTTAAAAACTCGGAAACCAACCCCATGGGACGATGATTCCTCCACTGTTTCTACTTCTCCATTACGCACCTCAATACTGAGGTTTCTTGAATTCTCTATATAAACTTCGGCCTCATCTGCACCCAAATTCAAACATTTTTTTACCAGCTCTTCAGCTAATGTTTTATAATCCATGATCATCTCCTTTTTGCCGGGATTAACCTCTGGCCCGGCTTCCTCCGACATTAATGCCCCTAATCCTTACTGTCGGCTGTCCGGCCGTCACTTCTGCGGCCTGTCCTTTTCCACAGATCCCAGGACCAAAATCCAGATCATCTCCCACCGCATCGATGTTGGAAATAATATCCATACAACTGCCGATCAGGGTGGCTCCTCTAACCGGAGTCGTTTTCTTTCCGTTTTCGATCAGATAGGCTTCACGGCAGGTGAAATTAAAGATCCCGGTAATTGGATTCACACTGCCTCCGCTTAAGCTCTGTACATATATTCCTGTTTTCGTGGAAGCCAGGATATCTTCCGGATTATCTTCGCCTTTATCGATGAAAGTATTGGTCATTCTGGGTATTGGCATGTATTTAAAATTTTCTCTCCTTCCATTTCCCGTTCTTTCCATATTGATCTGTTTGGCGGATAATATATCGGTCATATATTTTTCTAAGACTCCATTTCTGATTAAAACGTTTCGCTGGGACGGAGTTCCTTCATCATCAAAGTTTATGGTTCCTCTCTTATTCGGAAGAGTTCCATCATCCACCATAGTGAACTTATCGTTGGCTACTTTTTGGCCTAACTTTCCGGTAAAAGCCCCGATTTTCTTGGCAATATTATCAGCTTCTAAGGGATGCCCGACAGCTTCGTGTACCAAAACACCTCCCCACCCATTCTGCATGACGACATCCATTATCCCAGCAGGAGCATCTTTGGCATCCAGCATCGCCACAGTTTCACGGGCTGCCCTTCTTGCTATTTCTTCTGGATTTACTTCATCAAACATTTCAAATCCGGAATGACGGCTTAGACGCTCACGCCCCATATGCCGGTTATTTCCTCTGACTCCAAGGGTCTGAAGAATGAAGAACAGAAGAGGAAGCTCATCTGAAACCAGAAGACCTTCGCTGTTGGCAATAGTTCTTCCTCGAATTTCATCATAATAGGATACGGAAGCCATCTTGATAGCCGGATCATAATCCAAAGCTGCTTGATTAGCCCTGCGCATGACATCCAACCTCTTTTCATCAGCAATCTCAGTTAAGGGAAGTTTAACCGTTACATAGGATTCTCGCTGTTTTTTTTCGACTGCGATGGGCTTTATAGCTTTAGTACCAGCAGCCACATAAGCGGCTACTTCAGCGGCTTTCATTAGTTTTTCTTCTGTAATCTCATCGGTATAAGCATATCCGGTTTTATCTCCTGATATGACGCGAACTCCCGCACCTTGGCTTATCCCAAAAACTGCGCTTTTGAACTTTGATTCCTCCATCACTATTTCGCGAGATATTCTGTTTTCCACATATACTTCGGAAAAATCGCCTCCTTTCTCTAAGGCTTTCTGAATTGTTCTATTCAGCACCGCTTCGTCCACTATAAATTCAGCTGGTGCTGAAGTTTTCCCTTTACAGGACATCAGGCCCATTAGCAGTGAAGGAGCAGCTGCAGCCACGACTCCTCCCTTAAAACTCACTTCAAGAAACTTACGGCGGGGAATATCCCTGATTAAATATTCTTTAATTTTCATTTTCTCCCTCTAAAAACATTTTTTTTAATTATAAAAAAGAAAAATATAAATTTCCACCTTAATCCAAAAAAAGCTTTTCTGTTTGTTCAGGAAATGGGTTTTGAAATATTGGTGATGTGAGGACAAGTATATACATCAATGAGTCAGTGGGTGGATAGGAGGATGAGTAAATGTGTCAATGAGCAGATATGAAATATTTCGAAATTTTGTTTTGAATTTTGGACATTTGGATATTTATATTTGTTTCGGATTTCGAATTTCGTGCTTCGGATTTTTGGTTTTTCTTCTGACTTCTGGCTCCTGTCTTCTCGATTGTATTTGGTTTTCTTTTATATTCTATATTTTATCTTCTGACTTCTATATTCTATTTTTTCATCTTCATTTTCTTGGTGATAATTTATATCAATTAAGGCCGGTTCCCACTTCAGACAACCTGATATTCTTAGATTTTAAAGACGTACCCATACTTCGCTCCAACCGGGCAAGGGAAAGATTATAATCGATGATCGCCCTCAGCTCTGCGCTTACCGCATTGTCAAGGTCTCTTTGATATTGGAGTACCAAATAATTGGTAGTCAGTCCGACCTTAAGCTTTTTCCCTTCTGCCTCAAGCTTTTTCAAAGCAAGTTCTTTAGCAGCTTTATATGCTTCGACTCTCTTATAATTTGTCTGAACAGTTCTTACTGCATTTCGAATATCCAGGAATATCTGCTGTTCTTGGTTTTCCAGATTAAACAAGGCCATTTTTTTATTGAGTTTCGCCTGCGCATAAGCAGCCCGGGAAAAAATGGTTTCAATGGGAAAAGTCAGAGTAATTCCTAATTGCCAATTCTGATATTTAAAACCCAAGGCATCTTTAAACGCATCACTGGCTCCCCCGGGAACAGTACCAATAACCATATCAGTAAGAGGGTCATCATTCAAGTATAAGATCTGAGTTCCTGAAGTTCCAGGACTCCAGGAAGAAACATCCAAACTGATATTGGGAAGAAGCTGATTTTTGGCATAAGAAAGGTTTATTTCCGTGTTTTTTAACTCTAATCTCCGAGAGTCCAAGTCCGGACGGTTTTCCATTCCAGTCATAAGCGCGTCGTCAATAGAGATATCATTTTCTTCAAAAAACGGCTCGCTTATGGGAGTTATAGTGTAATCCAATCGATTTTCTTCAGATAAAAGGTTGATGAATGTTTTTAAAGTATCTTCATTATTCTTTACCAAAACTTCTGCCTGAAGTATATCAGCTTCCCTGGTGGCAACTTCAGCTTCAGCACTGAGAATTTCAATGGGAGCCAGCGTTCCGACTTCTACTTCCCTGTTATTTTTAGCCAACAGGTCCTGAGCCAGTTTCAGTGACTGTTGCCTGACCTTAAGATTTTCGATACCGTAAAACAGATTCCAATATGCCTCTTCCACCGAATAAACGATATTGATCAGATTAGCCCTGAATGCGGCTGCGGATATTTGCTGGTTGGTTCGAGCCACTA
>CAZLBV010000043.1:0-3527 GCA_964557845.1 uncultured Eubacteriales bacterium
GCAGGTCTGGACCGCCTGTCCTTTTCCTTTGACGGTTGTGAAAAGAAGACCTATGAAAAAATCAGGGTTGGCGGCAATTTCGAAAAAACGGTTAATAACATCGTACGTTTCCTTGAAATTAAACAGGAAACCAATTCCAAAAAACCTGAAACAGCTATCGAAGTGATTTATTTCGGCCAGGAAAACAGGAAAATTTTTATGCAGAATATAGATAAATTCAAGGCCAATTTCCACGATCTTCCGCTTGACAGTATTGTTACCAAAGAGCTCCACAATTGGGCAGGAGAAATCCAAAAGAAAGACCTGGATAAACCAACCTCGATCTGTCCCTTCCCCTGGAATGCCATGGTCATAAATTGGGATGGGAAGGTCATGCCCTGTACTCAGGACTTTTTCGGATACTATGTGGTGGGGGATGCCCGTGATTCCAGTATTAGATCGATCTGGAACAGCGACAAAATGATCTATCTCAGAAAAAAGCTTGCCGAAAAAGATATCGATGAATTTGAAACCTGTTCTAAATGCGACCGGGTAAGACGCAAAGGTCTGTTAGGCATTCCTAAAGAATACCTCTGGAAATTTATCTCAAAAAGAATGCCGTGATCTAATCTTCAAGAAAGATCATACTTTATCCTGGCTCTTAAGTTTGATCCTGTCTTTTATCTTCCAGGCAGGATATCCCAGAATAACAGCATAATCCTTAAAGGATTTAGTAACCACTGAACCGGCTCCCACCACACAGCCCTTTCCTATCTTAACCCCATCTAAAACCATGGCTCCGGCTGCCAACCAGCAGTCTTCTCCGATATAAATCCCGCCTTTTGAATAAGACGGCTGGAACATTATGGGTGTTGTGATATCGTCAAAACTATGATTTCCTCCAGCCACAAGATAGCAATGGCCCGCCATAAAACAGTATTTTCCAAGCCGGATTTCTGTTTCGGAAAGAAGAGAACAGTTTGCCGATATATTGGAGTAGTCCCCCAGATAGATCGATCCTTCCTTGCAGCTTAAGATAGTATTTCTGCCGATATAAACATTCTTTCCTATTTTAATCCCCTCATTGGCCGCTCCTTTAGCATCTAAAACCGAATACTCATCAATATAAGTATTATCTCCGATGTAGATCTTATGAGGATGACGTAAAGTTAGATTCCGGCCGAAAACAACCCCTTTTCCAACATGTTTGAACAAAAAGGGATAAAACAATTTTCTGCAAAAGAATCCCAAGGCTCCTGGAATCCAAGAAAAAAGCAGGATGATCATCTCATATTTTATCAGGAATAAAAAGCCGGCCTTTCCTACAACCAGTTCAGAGTACTTTCTAAAAAAGGATTTATTTTTGTCTATAAGCTTTTTTTGGAGGCTGGCCTCAAATTTTTGATTCATAATCTTAATTTTATTCTATGAAAATTATCAGCAAACATCAACGAATAAAATAACAGATGTTTCCCCATTTTTTTGGATCGATAAGAAGCGAATTAACGGGTAAAGACAGGTACAAATCCCCTAGAAAGACGTGGTTTTTCAAGCAGTTTTAAGGGCAGTATTTCAAGAGACATGTAACAAATTGCTTGAAGATCTCAAGGCATAAGATTGAGGCAAAGTTGACTTGGACAGTAAATTACGCTATAAAATATTGACTATTCCCAATAATAAGGAATTCAAACGGCAGAATTAAATGCGCTTTTTTCGCCTTCCCCCAATTTTTCTCCTTCTTTTCACAAGTTCGCTTTTATCTCTTAACAAAGGAGATGAATTCCAAGTAAATCAGTTTACTCTATACGACCAGAGTCATCCTGCTATCGCTAAGAACGAACAGGGAGATTTCATCATCACCTGGGACAGCGAAAAACAGGATGGTGATCTAACGGGTGTATACGCCCGCATTTATACTAATTCCGGAATACCAAAGGGTAATGAATTTCAGGTCAATTCCATACCAGATCACTTCCAGTTGAATCCATCTGTAGCAGCTACAAAGAAAGGTGAATTTATCATAACCTGGACCAGCTATCGATGTAATCAAGGAGGAAACGTGGCAGCCAGACGTTTTGACAGCAGCGGTAATCCTTTAGGGCCAGAATTCCTGGTTAACACTTTTTTAGATGGGTATCAGGGAGAACCAGACATCGCCGTTGATGGACAAGGAAACTTCATTATTGTATGGCAGAGCTGGGAGCAAGATGGAGACGGCTTTGGAATTTTTGCAAGAAAATATAATGTAGACAATAATCCCGAAAGCTTAGAATTTCAGATCAATACAACTGCAACAGATGACCAGCTCCATCCAGCCGTGGCCATGGATGAAAGCGGCAATTGCGTAGTCGTTTGGACATCTTACAGTCAAGATAACGCTTCATCCGGAATTTACGCACAACGGCTAAGTTCTTCTGGAACTTTTCTAGGCCCAGAATTTCAAATCAATGACACTTCGGTTGGATATCGAGATTGGCCGGATATCATCATGGATCAATGGGGAAATTTTATGGTTTGCTGGCAGGATATCCGTTTTACACAGGATAGCTATGATATCTTTGCCCGCATGCTGGATAATAACGGCACTACAAAAAGTGCGGAGATCCTGGTTAATTCCGACACGGAGAATAGACAGATATTTCCTTCAGCCGCGGCTGATCTCCAGGGAAATTTTATTATTACCTGGCAAAGCTTCCAACAGGATGGTGACCGATTCGGGATCTATGCGCAAACATTTGATCTGAATGGGGCCTCCTACGGTCCAGAACGCCTGATCAACCTTACCACCGCCGGATCTCAGGAATTCCCTGCCGTTGCTATGTCTTCTATGGAGAATTTTGTTATAGCATGGCAGCAATATGATTCACTCGATTCAGATACAGACATATATGCTTGCATCAACCAAACAACTTCTACCCTAAGTCGGTCGCCTAAAAAAACTTATCGGCCTGTCCAATATACTTTTAAAAAATGAAAGCGAGCAGGGTTTTCTTTCTAATAATAATTCTTATGCTGAACATGTTTGGACTCTTTTCCCAAGATACAGCCTTTCATATCAGAGGACGAAACGGCCGCATCGTTATGGATCAAAACAATATACCCGGTCTTATTTACATCGATGACAAAGGGAACCTCTGCCTCTATTCCGTTATTAATGGAACCAGAGTGAATATCCTGGAAAAGACTGACTTTCCCCATAACCCTGCATTATATCTTTCCACAACCCAAGACCGGAAAGGACAGACCTGGATCACATGGCAAACCCATCCGAGAAGATATCCTCAAATTTTAGCAGCCCGTCTTACCAGTGAAGGATTCAAAGATTTAACTGAAGTTTCCAAAAATATCCCAGGAAAAAATATATTCCCTTGTATGGCAGTCACCCCGGATTCAACCCCCTGGTCGGCTTGGATCAATATCCAGGGAGAAAAATGCCGGTTAAAAGTAAAAAACCTTTTAACTGAGAGAATCTGGACGTTAGATCAAAGTCTTGAATTTAATCTTTTCAGCCCTCAACTTCTGGTTGACGGAACAGGATACCTGTGGGC
>CAZLBV010000044.1:0-3799 GCA_964557845.1 uncultured Eubacteriales bacterium
GCATCCCCTGTTTCCAAAGAAAAGGAATTTGAAAGGCAAGCTGAAGAATTCCTCCTAATACCACTCCCAAAGCAAAAATATAAGCAGGCTGATCCATGCCTTTGGCAAATATTAATGCAAGAGTAATGATCGAGAGATTGAACAGCACGGGCGTGAATGCGGGAATGAAAAATTTTTTAAAAGAGTTCAAGATCGCCATGGCCAAAGCGGCCAGGCTGATAAAAAAGATGTAGGGAAACATTATGCGGGTGAGAGTTATGGTCAGATCCATTTTTCCCGGAACAGCTTCAAATTTTGGCGCTACAACCTGAATCAACAGAGGAGATAAAAGAATTCCCGCTACCATTATGAGCGCCATTAACAGAGTCAGATCAAAAAAGAAGATATTTGCGAATCTCCATAGTTTCTGCTGGTTTTCATCTTTCTTTATACCCGTAAAAACCGGAATAAAAGCTGCCGTCATCGCGCCTTCCGCTGTCAGCCGCCTTAATAGATTGGGAAGGATAAAAGCGAGGGTAAAAGCATCCGCAGCGGTACCTGTACCTAAAAATTTCGCTTGAAGAATATCTCTGGCCGCACCTAAAACACGGCTGAGCAGAGTAGGAGCGGCAACGGCTCCGGTCGATCTAACCAGCGCTTTGTTTTCATCAGCGTCTTTATTCTGAGCAGCTAAAAATTCTTCTTTGTTTTGTTCCATATTTCCCTTTTCGAATATCGATTCCGGCCCTCCGGTAGTGTATCATTTTATCAGCAACAAAATCATCTAAAATATTGATATGTAAATGTGCAAATAAGAATTAATTCCCAATATCGGCTTTCTGGCAATGTTCCGGTTTTTACTTGGTTTTATTCTATCTCCTATCTTCTAACTTCTGTATTCTGGTTCCTCATCTTCTGATTTTAGATCATAAAGGGATTAATCTTATTCTCAATTCCTAAAAACAGCACCAAAAAAGCCCATGTATCGTAGAATCCATGAGCCAGAATAGGAACCCAGAGATTTTTTCCTGATAGGATATAAGCCAAAGAGTAGAGGATACCTGCGATGGCAGCCAGGATCGGTCCGGAAGGTCCCTGGTAGATATGCCCCAATCCAAAAAATACGGAACTCATAAACACAGCAAAGACCAGACCGGTTTTATTCGATCTGAAAATATTGTTTATCCTGTTAAGAAAATATCCCCGGAAAACCATTTCTTCTCCGAAGGCGGCAACGGTCCAAACGACTGCCAATCCCTGCAATAGTGCACAAAAATTACCTTTTATGATCTCAAATTCAGAGATGTCCAAAGGTTTTCCCGTCATTCTAATAATCCAGGGCTTTAATATCCAGCCGATAAAAACTTGAAAAAATAGAAGCCAACCCAGAGCAAAGAGTATGGTCTTTAACCAACTATCCGGCCTTTTGAATCCAAGATCACTCCAGTCCTTTTTTTGCATCCTCAGCATTATCCAGATGAAAAGCCAGCCGGCTGCTACACTGAATAATCCCAACTCAGCCCGTCCAATTAAAAGTCCGGCGAGATAAACACCTCCCATAATGATCATCACTAAAATGATCTCTAACACTATCTTTAACGGATATTTACTTTTCTTTTCCATTGCTGTTTTATCTGCAACAAGTCACACAAGATATGATCTAAGGCAGGAAGCCTCAAGATTTTGACATAAAGGCTCGTGAAGAAAAAGTCATCAGAAAACAATTTCAAATACTGTTCCCGGCTTACGCGTCAGAGTCAATTTTCCCTGGATCTGTTTGGTCAGGTCATTGACCAACTGAAGCCCCAGAGTATCCGTGGCCTCCATATTCAGATCCTCAGGGAGCCCCACACCATTATCTGAGACCTTAAGTATATGAGTCCCTCTTTTATCTTTATCCAATTCGATCCGGATCATCCCTCTTCTTTTTCCGGGAAAAGCATATTTCAGTGAATTAGACACCAGCTCATTAATGATCAATCCACAGGGAATAGCTGTATTTATATCCAGATATACATCACCGATCTCGATATCAAGATCAACCTTTTTCGGATCGGTCCGGTAAATATTCAACAAATGGATGGTAAGATTCCTGATGTACTGGCTGATATCGATCTTGGATAGATCCTGGGACTGATAGAGTTTCTCATGGATCAACGCCATGGTTCGAATGCGGTTTTGAGCCGTTTTAAACATATCCTGGATCTCATCTTCTTTTATCCTGGAGCTCTGCAGCCTCAACAAACTAGTGATTATCTGCAGATTATTTTTAACCCGATGATGGATCTCTCTAAGCAGGACATCTTTTTCCCTTAAAGAGGCTTTTATTAATTCTTCATCTTTTTTCCGCTCGGTTATATCCTCTATAGTCCCCTCGTAAAAAAGCGTTTTGCCTTCTTTATCCCGGATGACTCTTGCGCTTTCCCGGATAAAAAGCACCGAACCGTCTTTCTTTTTCCAGGCTGATTCCATCCCGATGACCTGTCCTTTTTCCTCTATCTGATCTTTAAAATCCTGCCGGGGATATCCTATTTCAAAGCTGTTTCTTTCCAAATCTCTTTCTGCCAGTTCCTCAAAAGATGGAAACCCCATCATTTTAACCAGAGCAGGATTGGCCATAATAATCCGTCCTTCAGGGGTTGTCCGGTAGATTCCGATAATATTGTTCTCAAAAAGGCTCCGGAATAACGATTCCGATTCTCTCAGGACTTCTTCGGCTTTTTTGCGGTCTGTTATATCACGGGAGACCACACACATAGCCTTCTCACCCATATAATTAATGACACTGGCATTCACTTCTACATCCACAATGTGTCCGTCTTTACACTTGTACTGGCGTTCACCCACAAAGATGCGGCCCTTCTTTTCTACCTCCGAGATCTGGCGATCTATATCGGCCTGGGAATGCGCGATGAAAGCATAGGGTTTAAGATTTTTCATCTCTGCCGCTGAGTAACCCAGAAGATTTCTAAAAGCAGGATTCACCTCCAAGATTTTTTTATTCTTCATATCCATGATATAGATGTTTTCGAGACTTTGTTCCACAACAGCCCGGTATTTTTCCTCACTCGCCTTCAACTCTTCTTCCATCTCTTTTCTATCGGTTATATCCACAGCCGTACCAAGAATGGCGCTGGGTTTTCCATCTTTATAAATAAGAAATCCCTCACAGATAACATAAAGGTTCTTCCCATCACTTCTTTTTAATTTATACTCAGCCAATTCCTTATGGGAGCCGTATTCCAAAATCTCTTTTGTGAACTTAAAGGCCTTGGGCAGTTCTCCCTCATCCAAAAAAGATCTGAAATTCATCCTGGTGATATCTTTTTCTTCAACCCCAAGCAGCTGGAGAGCTTTTTGATTGGCATAAAGAAAATTACCTTCAAAATCATGGATATAAACACTATTTAAGGTCTGATCAAAAAACCACTTTATATCAGAGGAACCATCAAAAATTTTTTCTAGCGTTATTTTAGATCGACTGTTTTTTTTTCTTTTCCCAGATTCCAGATTCCTTTCTCTCTTCACCCGATAATCCCTTAATCATATTTTATTAAAAAATTCCCCTAATAACAAACAAAACAAATAAAACTTGACAAAATTTGATTTAAATTCATAAATAAGGGCCTATTGCGAGAAAGATATGGATAATAAGGTTTATGCTGTTCCCTGCAGTGACTACACGAATACGAATGAGAGACTATCAGTACTTATGGAGTCCATGGGAGGAATGAACGGCTTCGTGCAAGCAGACGAAACCATCATAGTCAAGCCTAATCTCCTGCTGCCGGCAGATCCAGATAAAGCAGTAACCACCCAT
>CAZLBV010000045.1:0-18999 GCA_964557845.1 uncultured Eubacteriales bacterium
AAAGCGGAGCAGCTAAAATCAGACTATCAAGCCTGTCCAAAAAACCTCCATGTCCGGGAAGGATATTGGAGGAGTCTTTGACTCCGACCGCACGCTTAAATAAAGATTCGAATGGGTCGGAGACCTGTGCGGCTATATGGACCAAAAAAGCCAGCAGCAGGGAATTCCCTAATAAAGCATCCCCATGAAGAAACAGCAGTTGCATGGCGGCACCAGTGGCGACTGCCAGAATTATCCCTCCGAAGCTTCCCTCCCAGGTCTTTCTGGGGCTGGCAATAGGAGTCATTTTATGTTTACCCACAAGACGGCCCACTAAAAAAGCTCCAGTGTCGCCGACAAAAATCACTGCCAGGAGAAAATAAACCGGATAAGGTCCGTATTCACTCCGTATCAGATTAAAAAAATTAAGGGTGAAACTCAAATAAAAGGCGCCAAAAAACAAGAGGGCGACAGTAGTGGGAAAAAGGGCAAGTTTTTCATTCCGGTTTATAGAAAAAACAAAATAAAACGCCAACATCAAAAGAGAAGAATAAAAAGCGGCTGCTAAAGACCAAAATTCAAAATAAAAGGAAAAGGCAATGATCAAAGCTACCATTGACCCTATTATCTTTTCCGCTATTCTTTCCTTATTCCAAACAAGTTTATACAATTCCCACAGCGCGGCTAAGATCAGAAGCTGAACGACACAAAAGAATATCCAGTCAGGCGCATAGTGAATAGTAATAAAGGCTAAAAAGATTAATACAATTGCAGTCGGCAGTCTTTTATGGATCTCCATTCATATTCTCCCTTGACATCGATCTTGTGTTAAAAATATATAGGTGTGACTCATTCATCAATGAAAAATCTACCCAAGCGTGGAATGGGGACGAATGTCTCCGAATCTTCTCTCTCTCTTCTGGTAATCATAAACAGCTTGAAACAAATGCCTTTTTCTAAAATCAGGCCACAGCTCAGATGTTATCCAAATTTCAGAATAGGCTATCTGCCAAAGTAAAAAATTGGATATCCTGAGTTCACCACTGGTTCTGATAAGAAGATCAGGGTCAGGTGCCTCACCGGTATATAAATATTTTGAAAATTCTTTTTCATTTAGAGAATCAATACCTTTCTTCCGTTCTTTTATCAACTTTTTAATAGCATCGATGATCTCAGTCCTACCCCCATAATTGAGGGCAAGAAAAACGGTCATCCTGTTGTTGTCTTGGGTCAGATCCATAACCCTGTTTAATTCATTCATCACTCTTTTAGGTATACGTTGGGTCTGACCTATAACCTTTAAACACAAATTATTTTCCAAAAGAACTTTGTACTCTCTCTTAAGATAATCTTCCAGGAGTCTCCAAAGAGTAGCCACTTCAGACCGGGGACGCTTCCAGTTCTCTTTAGAAAAAGCATAAAGAGTCAGATATTTGATCCCCAACCTGGCGCTGGCTTCGACGATTTCTTTGACGGATTTTTCTCCTTCTTTATGTCCTTCTACTCTGGGAAGTTTTCTTTGCTTAGCCCATCGTCCGTTTCCATCCATGATCACAGCTACATGTTTAGGAATCCGCGAAAAATCTATTTTATTAACTAGGTTTTCCTCTACACTTCCTGGTTCAACATATCCTTCAAGATCTTTCTGCATAATTAAAGTATTATAGGTTCTAACCTTAGAATTGTCAAAATTTCTTCAGGTGCGGCGAAAAGAGTATTTATAGTAGGCCAAGCATGCTCCTTCAAAGGAAACCATGCAGGGCCCTCGGGGAGAATCGGGGTTACATGATTCGCCAAATAAAGGGCACTCTAAGGGTGATATTTTTCCTTGAAGTACATCACCACACCGGCACCCGGGCAGATCTTGAGAACCAAACCGCAGATCCAAATCATATTTTATTTCTGCATCATAATAGGAATATTGGTCTTTTAATTTAAGCCCGCTGGAGGGAATCTCACCCAATCCTCTCCAATAAGCATCCTTGCTTACCAGCATTTCCTCCATGAGCCTTTGGGCTGCAGGATTGCCTTCGGGTCTTACAACCCTCTCATATACATTATCCACTATCGGCTTTCCTTTGCCTATCTGGTCAACGATAGATTTTATGGCTAAAAGCACATCCACTGGTTCAAAACCCGCTATAGCTCCTGCGATATTAAAATCATCGGCAATGAAAGTATAAGGAGCTTTTCCGATTATGGCACTGACATGTCCGGGATATATGAATCCGTTGATGGAGGAATCACTTGCAACAATGGCTTTTAAAGGAGGAGGAATGGTCCAGAAAGCAGACAGGATCGAAAAATTTTTTATTTTTTTATCCGATGCCTCCCTCACTGAAAGCACGATCCCAGGAATAGTAGTTTCGAAACCAACTCCAAAAAAAACAACTTCTTTGCTCTGATTATTTTTCGCGATCTCTAAAGCTTCAAAAGGAGAATACACGATTTTTATCACTGAATTTTTTGCCGCCACCGTTGTCTGGAGCGAACCCAGTGAGGTAGGCACTCTGGTCATATCACCAAAAGTAGCAAGAATGAAATTTTCATTTTTTTTAACTAAACCGATAGCAGCCTCATGGTATTCATCGGGAGTAATGCAAACAGGACATCCCGGGCCGGAAAGCATTTCTACTCCTGCATCTTTTAACATATCTTTTAATCCGAAGTGATGGATGGTCATGGTATGAGTGCCACATACTTCCATGACTCTTACAGGTGAAGATATCTGTTTTACTTTTTCTTTTATAGCAGTCAATAATCCATGTATGACTTTTCGGTTTCTAAGTTCGTCCATTTTTCAGTCCGGCGCTCTTTATACAAATCGAATTTTTTAAAAATTTGAATGATCTGGAACTATAAGGATCAGTTAACCCCGTAACTCATATAATCCTTCAATAGCTCTAAGGTTTCTCGTGCTTCCTTTTCATCCAGCTTCGAGATAGCGACCCCTGCATGGATTATGACCCAATCCCCCTTTTTTATATCATCGATCAGGGCAAAATTACACTTAACCTGAGTATCCAGATAATCAACCTTTCCGTATTTATTGTCATCTATTTCAATGACTTTAGCAGGTATGCCTAAACACATAATATAACCTCTTGAATTATCAATTCTTTTATTATTTCTATAAGTTTAATTGAAGATTTAGTATAGCATGAAAAAACAGAATATAGAAGATAGAAGAAAACCACAAAAACCGAGGAGTCAGGAGCCAGGAGCCAGAAGAAAAATTTAATTTGAGTCAGCTTAATCCAGTAAATAGCCTTAGAGATAAAATTCGTGTATTATATTTCAGACTAATATATTTAAAAGGCAAATTATTCAATAGGAGCAAAACATGGAGAAGATTCCTTTGGAATTGGGAAGCGGTGGGAAAATGATGCGAGATTTTATTGAGGACGTCATCGTTGACATATTCAAAAACCCTGCTTTGGACGAGCTGTCAGATGCCGCTCATCTGCCGGGACAAACAGCTTTCACGACAGACAGTTATGTAGTTGATCCCATTTTTTTCCCGGGAGGTGACATCGGTTCACTTTGCATCAATGGAACAGTTAATGACCTCGTGGTCTCAGGCGCTCAACCACTTTTTTTATCTCTGGCACTTATTCTTGAAGAGGGCATGGATTTCAATGAGCTCAAAATCATTCTAAATTCAGCCAAAACAGCAGCCTGTGAAGCCGGAGTCCAGATCACAACAGGCGATACCAAAGTTGTAAAAAAAGGCCAGGGAGACAAGATTTATATCAATACAGCCGGGATAGGAAGAGTGCTGTATCAACCGGATCCTTCCAGGATAAAAAAAGGAGACAGATTGATCGTGACAGGAACTTTAGGTGAACACAGCATAGCAGTAATGTTGTCCCGGGGAGACTTTGGTCTTGAATCAAATATCATAAGTGACTGCGCTCCTTTGAATTTTCTGCTTCCTTTATGGAAAGAGGGAACTCTTTGGATGAGAGATATAACCAGAGGGGGCCTGGCAACAGTATTATGTGAGCTGGCGGAAAAGATCCCCTATTGTATTGTCGTAGAAGAAGAAGATATTCCTTTATCCCGTCCCGTCAAAGGCGCTACAGAGCTATTAGGGATCGACCCTCTTTATTTAGCCTGTGAAGGCCGGGCTTTGCTAGTTGTTCCTGAAAACAAAAGTGAAAAAATTCTTTCTGAGATCAAAAAAGATCCTCTCGGCCAAGGAGCAAAGATCATCGGCCGGATCGACGACACGCCGGGAAAAGCCGGTGAGCTGATCTTATCCACGTTATCCGGTGGATTAAGGCTGTTGGAACCCTTGACATCCGAACTTCTTCCCAGGATATGCTGACATCAAGGTAAATTTATGAAAAAAAAGATAGTATTAATCTCAGGCATCATATTTTTAGCCGCCTCAGCGATCTTTGTTTTTTATCTTCTCAAAAAAAATTATTCTCCTTCCTACAACCAGGATTTCTTATGCAAGATCACACCGGAAAAAAACCAATACACGACCAAAGCAGCGGACAGAGTGATGATCTCTTTAGAGCTCAAAAATCTTGGTACCGAAGAATGGACAGCAGCAGGAAGCTCAGCCGTACGCCTTTCTTACCATCTTTTATCCCCAAAAAATGAGATGATCCGGTTTGAAAATCAACGGTTTTCCCTTCCGCATAAGGTAAACCCCGGCCAAAAACTCCAGACGAATATTTCCTTGAGAAGCCCTCTCGAGGATGGAAATTATAGGCTCGAATTCGATCTATTGGTCGAAGGAAAATTTTGGTTTAAAGACCTGGGTTCTGCTACCTCTTTTATCGAACTCATAGTGGAAAAATGGCACTGGCCCGGCGGAAAAAATGAACCTGAGCTTGATTACGGCAAATACACTGAAATACGTTCCAGTATCGAGGAGTTCAATCAGATATTTGAGCTGATCCGGATCACGCTTGAAAAAAATAAAATAGAATTTAACGGGAGAAATGGAAAAATTTACGGATTCTCTCCCGGCTCTGATTACCCCCAGGTGTGGCTGCGGGACTCCAATACCATTATTCCCGCTTCCCGTTACTTATATGCCCGGGAATATCTTGTCTCCTGGATAGAAGAGCATCTTTATCTCCAAAAAGCCGACGGCTCCCTGGAAGATTGGTTTGATTCACAAGGAAATACCGATAAAAACACCACCGAGACCGACCAGGAAGCTGGAGCTGTTCAGGCCGCATATCAAGTCTACCAGCTTCTTGGAAAAAATTGGCTGACAAAAAAAATTAACGGCAAAGAGATCATTGAAAGACTGGATCTTGCCCTTGATTATGTTGTACACCACCGGATGGATTCGAATTACGGATTATTAGTCGGTGCTCACACCGCTGATTGGGGAGATGTGGATATTGTAGATTCTGATGAACAAGCGGTTTACACAGATGACCGAACCCATTGGACTTCGGATATCTATGATCAGAGCATGTTTTTTCAAGCCTGTAGGGAGCTTTCGAAAATGCTAAGCGAAGTGGGAATGAAACAGCGTGCTGAACAATGGCTCCGGGCAGCAGGCTCGATCCAAGCAGCCGCGAATAATTGGTTATGGGATGAGGATAGAGGTTTTTACCGAATCCATATTCATTTAGACAGCCTTAAACATGACTTTGATGAAAACAATATATTTGCAATGGGAGGAAACACCCAGGCGATTTTATCAGGTTTAGCCGAACAGGACAAAATACCCAAAATAATCAATACCGCCCTAAACCGTCAAAAAGAATATGGAGTATCCACAATAAGCGGGACGCTGCTCCCCCCCTATCCGGAAAACACCTTCAGACACCTCCTCATGGACGATCCTTATGAGTACCAAAATGGAGCTCAATGGGATTGGTTTGGAGCACGATTGGTATATGCGATGTTTGAAAACGGATCAAGCGGTCAAGCCAAGCTTAAACTAATCGAAATGATCGAAAAAAATCTCTTAAATCTTGGATTTTTTGAGTGGGATGATCTTCAGGGGACCGGGCATGGGAGCGATTATTTCGCAGGCAGCGCAGGAATGATGAGCCGGGCTTTGTTTGAAGGCTATTTTGGCGTCAAATCAGGAAAAAATTTCTTGATCCTGGAGCCTAAATTGGGAGAAGATAATGCAAGAATACATCTATATATCCCTTGCAATGACATATTTGTCGCTTATGACTACTCCTATGATCCTGACAAAAAAAAGATCATATTTAAATATAACAGTAATTATCCCGATAAAGGACATATAAAGATCTTACTCCCCAGGAAAGAATCCAAATTTGACATCACCTTGGACGGAAAACAGATTGATTATCACCTAACGACTCTCAACCAGGATACCTATATCTCTTTCATTTCAGATTTTGATCATCGAACTGTCGAGATCTCTTTTTAAAGACTCATATCTACTGTTTTTTCCGGAGCCGCAACCGTGAGGCTCAAGCGCAAAATTAATCGAAATTATTATTTCTTTAACAACGGCCTATGGAATAGTATTCGAATCCATATTTTCTGACAAAATTCGGGTTAAAAATATTTCTTCCATCTATTAAGATCGGATTCGCCATCTTCCTTTTCAAAAAGGCCAGATCGAGTTCTTTAAATTCAGCCCACTCAGTTATGATTAACGTGGCATTGGCCCCTTCAACCGCATCAGAAACAGATTGAACATAATTTAGCTTGGGAGGATTCTCCGGAAAAACAGCTTTCATGTTATCCATGGCTTGGGGATCATAAAGATTCAGCCAAGATCCCTCTTTCATCAGATGTTCTATGATCTTAATACTGGGTGCATTTCTGATATCATCTGTTTGAGGTTTAAAGGACAAGCCCAACACGGCAATTTTTTTATCTTTAAAAATCCATAATGCTTTTCTCACTTTTTCTACAAAAATATCTATTCGCTTGTGATTGATCCGGTCGACCTCTTTCAATAAATTGAAATCTACTCCCTCATCCTCCCCTATTTTTATAAGAGCTCTCACATCCTTGGGAAAACAAGAGCCTCCATAACCAAGCCCGGCCTTTAAAAATTGGGAGCCGATTCGAGGATCAAGCCCCATGCCGACTGCTACTTGTTCAATATCAGCATCGGTTTTTTCACACAGATCTGAAATAAGATTTATAAAAGATATTTTCATGGCTAAAAAAGAATTAGAGGCATGTTTAATGATCTCGGCGGTTTCAATATTGGTGACCAAGATTTTGTCACGAAATTTCTCATAAATCTTAAGCATCAATTCTTTGGCTCTGTCTGTTTCTACTCCGATTATGACCCTATCAGGATTAAGAAAATCATGAACAGCAGTCCCCTCTCTGAGAAATTCAGGATTAGAGGCTACATCAAAATCTATATCCTTTTTCCGGTACAAAGAGATAGTCCTCCTGATCCAAGAAGAAGTTTTTACAGGAACGGTACTTTTTTCCACAACCAGTTTATAATCTTCAATATTTTCGGCAATCCTCCTGGAAACACCTTCTACATACGACATATCAGCACTTCCATCTTCACGGGGTGGCGTATTAACACAAACAAAGAGAACATCAGAGATCCGAATCGCCTCGTCCAGATCGGTACTAAAGCTCAGATTGCCTCTTTTTAAATTTGCCTGCAGTAAACTCTCCAATCCCGGCTCATATATATGTGATTTTCCTTTTGAAGCCATTGCGATTTTTTCAGAAACTACATCTGTTCCAACTACATCATGCCCAAACTCTGCTAATCCTACCGCAGTCACTAAACCAACATAACCGGTACCAATGACGCCTATTTTCATGATGAACTCCTTTTCATTCTTATGCTAATCTTTCATTCTCATGCACACCCCAAACGATGAAAACCACCTATATTCTGTCTTCTATCTTCTGCTTTTGAAACTAAGCTTTTACGACATTTTTTCTCTTTTTTTTCACTGCGTTTCTGGTATCGATAATAAGATTAGAATGTGCCGCGATCCACTCGAAATCATAATCAGAATGGTCGGTAGCCACGATCACTGCATCATATTCTTTAAGTTTCTTTTCAGATAAAGGAACCGATTTCAGCTTCAAATTTGGATATTCTCGATACTCTGATAATTGGGGTACATAGGGATCATTATAATCAACCTTAACCCTCCTCTTCTGCAAAAGGTTTATTATTTTAAGAGATGGGGATTCTCTCTGGTCATCAACATCTTTTTTATAAGCTACTCCGAGTATCAATACTTTAGCATTTCCTAATGATTTATTCTGCTGGCTAAGACCCTCAATGGTTTTTTCTATGACATAATAGGGCAATTGGGTATTTATCTGACCGGCCAATTCTATGAAGCGAGTGGGATAGTCGACTTCTTTGGCTTTCCAGGACAGATAAAATGGATCAACCGGAATACAGTGCCCTCCATAGCCAGGCCCTGGAGAAAACGGCATGAAGCCGAAAGGTTTAGATGAGGCCGCTTCGATGACTTCCCATATGTTGATATCCATCCGGTCAAATATCATTTTTAATTCATTTACCAAAGCGATATTTACCGAGCGGAATATGTTTTCGAGCAGCTTGGTGGCCTCAGCTGCTTTGGTCGATGAAACCGGGACCGTCCTGATAACTATTTGATCATAGAGGGCTTTGGCTGCTCTTAAGCAACGGGAAGTGAGACCTCCGACAACTTTGGGTATCTTGGAAGTAGTGAATTCCTTATCGCCCGGATTTTCCCTTTCAGGAGAATAAGCCAGTAGAAAATCTTTTCCAACTCTGTAGCCTTTACTCTCTAATATAGGGAGCATTTCTTCCTCAGTTGTTCCGGGATAAGTGGTACTCTCTAAAATAATTAACTGCCCCGGGTGCAGATTTTCTGCAATAACACGGGTTGTATTCAGCACATAGGACAGATCCGGATTCCAATGAGAATCTAAGGGAGTGGGAACACAGATCAATATTACATCTGCTTCACTCAGTTCTCGTTCATTGGTAGTCGCATGGAATTTATTTGCCTTTAGAAACGGCTTAAGGTCCTCAGCTGTAACATGACGAATATAGCTGATACCGGAGTTCAAGGAATCCACCTTTTTCTGATCAATATCAAAACCCAGGACACGGAATCCTTTTTTTAAAAAAACCTTTATCAGCGGAAGTCCAACATATCCCAAACCAATAACCGCAATGTTTGATTGTTTATTTTTGATCTTCTCAACCAGTACACTTGAAATATCTTTCACTTTTCCTCCTGTTTTTCATACCAATTAATGGTATCTTTGATCCCCCTTTCAAAATTCACCAATGGATGGTAATCCAAACTCTGCACAGCCCTGGAGATATCTGCATAGGAATGCCGAATATCCCCGGGCCTGGGAGGAGCATAGATTGGTTTGATAGCTGTTTTGAGAATGGAATTTATTTTCTCTACCAGATCATTTACACTGGTTTTTTCACCACAGGCCAGATTAAAAACTTCTCCATCATGTCCCTCTATATTTGCTGCCAGTAAATTGGCGGCAACAATATTGGAAACATGGGAGAAATCCCTGGTCTGCTCTCCGTCTCCATAAATTACCGGCTGCTTCCCTTTTAGCATGGAAGAAATAAACTGTGGGATGACAGCAGCATATTGAGATCTTGGATTCTGCCGGGGGCCAAAAACATTGAAATACCGCAGGATAATAGTGGGAAGTCCAAAGACCGAACTGAAAACCTGGCAGTATTTTTCACAGGACAGCTTACTGGCAGCATATGGGGATAAGGGTTTTCCCTCGTTTCCTTCTTTTTTGGGAAGAGAAGCTTCGTCTCCATAAACAGAAGACGAAGAGGCAAAGACCAATTTTTTTACTTGTGCATCCCGGGAAGCGATCAATATGTTCAAGGTACCATTGATATTGATATCTGTAGTTGAAATTGGATCCTGCAAAGATAAAGGCACCGAGGGAAGGGCTGCTTGATGCAGTACAAAATCTACACCTCGAACAGCATTATGGCAGATTCTTATGTCTCGAATATCACCTTCGATGAGATCGATTTTATCTAAAAATGATACAATATTCTCTTTTTTACCGGTTAAAAAATTATCAAGTACCCGAACTGAATTATCTCGTTTTAAAAGTTCATCTACAATATTAGAACCGATGAATCCAGCTCCCCCCGTTACAAGGTATAAACTCATTTTTTCCTCAAATATTCCGATAATTCCTCTTGTTGATTCAAATTAATAATTCTTCTGTCTGCTATCTGATTTTATTCCCTCTAAAGGACTTCCGGCATTTTTTATAAATTGATCAGGCTGAATCAGTCAATATACCCAAGTGCTTTTAATCTCTCCTTTACTTTTTCCTCGTCCTCTTCAGAAAAGTTTTCATCACTCTCTCCGGGAAACTTTTCTTTTAGCATTTTTACTACATATTCTTCCACTGAATTCACATCCGATTTTTTAATTTCCTCTTCAATTTTCTGATAAAGATCTTTGGGGATGGATATCTGAACCTTATCTTTTTCCATTGTATTCTCCTCCTTGATTCATCGGAATCGAATCATATTTTAGGTTTCTATATTAGACAGATATATACAATAGACCACCATAATTTGCAAGCCACAAACAATGATTGCGGCAGATGATAATCTGTTTACAATGTCCATTGGCATTTTTTATGAATAATCCAGGAGTCCTTGGTTATTCACGCGTCGAGGTTGGAAAACACAAGCTGCCCTGGATGAAGCCGTATATGTAATACTGCATAGATAATTTAGCACTTGAACAATAGTCCATATTTATTTAGAATAATTGACATTATGAAACTAGACGAAAGTATTAATTTTATTGTTTCCGGTTTGGAAAGATCCGGAACTTCTATGCTTATGCAAATGATAAATTCAGCTGGTATCCCAGCTCAATATGACCATGATTCCCGCCCCGCTGACGATAATAATCCTAGAGGTTATTTTGAACTGGAAGGGGGCAAGATCATTAACCGTTTAATGGAAGGAAAATTTCCTTTTGAAAAATACAGGGGACAATTCATCAAGATCACCGCTTATGGATTGAAATTCCTTCCCCAAGGCAGATATAAGATCATTTATTCCCAGAGAGATATTGAAGAAATACTCGATTCTATGGAAAAGATGGCCAGGATCAAAGATGATGCCAGAGAGGAAACCAAAGAAAGTTTTACCAAACTGAATAATATGATAAAAAATATGATCAGTATAAGAGAAGACTCCGATGTTTTATTTATCAGCTATAATGATATGCTTGCAAATCCTGAAGAAAACATCAGGAAAATAGCTGATTTTATTGGGAATCCTGAAATTGATACAAACAAAATGTTGGCAAGCATCGACCAAAAACTGTACCGAAACAGAAAACATTAGTATAAATGTCGATCAATCCAAAATATTAACATCATTTAAGCAAAAAAACATAGGCCGCAAAACATCATGATTCGATTTAGGGTATAGGTTGTTAACTTGACAAAAACTTACTTTTAATGTTTATTATTTATTAAAATGTCACACAAATCCTGCCTCATCATTTAATATGGAAAAAATCGAACACCCCTTTGCACAGAACTCCGCTTTTGCGGGTGTATTGGATAAAAATCTAAAAAAAATTGAAAAACGTCTGGGAATATCACTGTATGCGCGGGGAAATAATCTTATCCTCGATGGACCCAAAAACAAGGTGGAATTTGCTAAAAATTACTTCAGAAAGATGAAAGAATTTGAGGAACGAGGCTATTCATTGAGAGAAGACGATTTTCAAATCGCCATCGACCTGATGAAAAACGGGCAATCAAATCGAATGGAAAATTACTTCCCTTCTGAACCATTGAGTCTTTCGAGAAAATCGGTTAACCCCAAGACACTCAACCAGCAGGAATACATTACTTCCATCAAGAATTACGATCTCGTCTTTGGGATAGGGCCTGCTGGAACCGGAAAAACCTATCTTGCTATGGCCATGGCCCTCTCGGCTCTACAGGAAAAATCTGTCAGCCGGATCATACTCACTCGGCCGGTAGTTGAAGCCGGGGAAAAATTAGGTTTTCTGCCAGGAGATATGTATCAAAAGATAAATCCATATTTACGTCCCCTTTATGATGCTTTATATGACCTGGCAAGATCGGATCAGGCTAATCAATTGATAGATAAGGGAATAATCGAGATCGCTCCCCTGGCATACATGAGAGGCAGAACCTTAAACAGTGCTTTTGTCATACTCGATGAGGCTCAAAATACCACCAAAGAACAGATGAAAATGATATTGACCAGGATAGGGTTTGATTCAAAATTGATCGTTACTGCTGATATCACTCAAATCGATCTGCCTCATCCGGAAAAATCCGGATGCAAACATGCTATGCAAATTCTCAAGGATATCAAGGAGATTTCTTTTGTCTTTTTCGATGCCAAAGATATCGTAAGGCATCCTCTCGTTCAAAAGATCATCAATGCCTATCATAAATCAGAAAACATACAATAAAAAAAATGAATTCTCTTAATTTTAAAAAGATCAATTTTTTCAAAAAGACTGCTCCATCAACCAAGAAGAACAACAATCATACTGCGACAAAAAAAATTAAAAAAACCTCCTGGAAACAATTCCTTAACAATCCTTTCTTGTATCTCACTATTTTCACAATAATCATCGCCTACTTCATTTCTTATCTGCCGGCAACACAATCTCTTCCAGGTCTTTCACCGGGCGAGATCGCTCCCTCTGATATAGTAGCTCCCGGGGATCTTACCTATGAAGACAAAGAAACAACTGAAATCAGAAGATCCGAAGCAGAATCCTCTGTTCTCCCGGTTTACCGGTTCGATCAGAATGTATTTCTTGATGCCGAGAAAAAAGTCAGAGAATTTTTCAATACCGGGAGAAACTGGATTGACCTCCCGCAACAAGAAAAGAATTTAAATGAATTTAAAGAATTCATTATGACAACTTACAGGATCGAGCTCTCTTCCAGTGAGTTGCAGACGATGATACGAATGGAATTTAGCCCTGTCTTCGAAGAGGTCCTCATCAATCTGATCGGAATGATCTCATCAGAAGGAGTTATTCTAACCAAAAACTTTTTTATCCGGGGGGAACAAGAAAAAGGATTAAACCTACTGCGGGGACCAAATATCGAACGCAGCATTAAGGTTGAAGATATTCTTGATATAGAAGAGGCTAAACAAAAACTATCCGAAGAAATAGATAAACTCGAACTCAACCAGGGAGAAAAATCCCTTCTTAAAAAATTGGCATCCATATTTCTAACTCAAAACATCACCTATGACCTGACTGAAACCGAAAAAAGAAAAAGTTTGGAGCGTGAAAGGATAGGGACGGTTTATGAAACCATAAAAAGAGGAAGAGTCATAGTCAGAAAAGGAGATGAGGTCTCGGCCGAAGACATTAAGCTTATCAATATCATTAATGAAAACCTCAAAGAAAAACCTACTTGGTTAATAAATTTTTTAGGGACTTTTCTTCTTTTTGGACTGCTTATGCTTGCCGTATGGTATTATTTGAAATCCCTGCTCAGGCCTTCCAAGGGATTCCATGCTTATCTAATGACGGGACTCCTTTTAATTTTAGGTCTGCTTATTTATAAGCTTTCAATCTTCTTGGCCGAGACATTCAGCCAAAGCTCAAATTTTTTCCTTCTGAAATATACCGAAAGTTACTACAATGCTTTCCCGTTTCAATTTGGGACCTTGCTATTTGCTTTTCTAACCAACATTCAGGTAGCATTAACCTTTTCGATCCTGAACAGTTTTTTGATCGGGTACCTGTTTAAATCCAATTTTTATTTAATGGCTTTCAGTCTGATCGCGGGATTTTCTGCCATATACGGGATTAAACACTATGGAAAGAAAAATCTAAACAGTCTATTCCGTACCGGTCTGTTTCTTATAGGCCCTGTGAATGTGTTTATTATCCTAACCTTCCATCTGATAAGAGAAAGAATCGGACCTATAGATTTAATTGCCAGTGAGATCATCATGGGAGTTATCGGTGGAATCTTGAGTGCCTCCCTGGCTTTTCTTTTGCTGCCTGTAATGGAAAATCTTTTCAATTTTGTCACCCAAACCAAACTCATGGAAATAACCTCCTCAGACCACCCGATATTCAGGCAGATGGCCATTAAAGCTCCAGGGACGTATCACCATTCTCTGCTCGTCGCTTTGTTGGTAGAAAAAGCTGCTGATGAGTTAAAGATCGATACCATGCTGGCTAAAGCAGGAGCCCTCTATCACGATATAGGAAAGATTAAAAGGCCTGAATATTTTTCTGAAAACAAAAGCAGAAATCTGGATATACATAGAGACCTCAAGCCCAGCATGAGCTCCCTCGTCATCGTGAACCATGTCAAGGAAGGCGTCGAACAGGCAAAAAAATTGAAACTGCCCAAAAAGATCATTGATATCATCGAACAGCATCACGGCAACTCGTTGATCAGATACTTTTTTGAAAAAGCCAAAGAAGAATATGATCCGGAAATGCAAAAGATAGGAGAAGAAAGTTACAGATATATGGGACCGAAGCCTCAAAGTAAAGAAGCCGCTTTAGTGATGCTGGCTGATTCGGTCGAGGCAGCTTCACGTACGCTTAAGTCACCAACCAAACAAAATTTTAAAAGAGTCATATCAGAAATATTCAATAACTATTTAGATGACGGCCAGTTGGATGAAAGTGCTCTTTCTCTGCATGAACTGCGCACAGCAGCCGACTCGTTTCTGGATACCCTCTTTACCATATATCACCAGAGGATAGAATATCCGGGCTTCAATTTTGAAATACCCAAGAAAAATGGCACCGAAGGGAATAAAAATACCAATGGTAGAAATAATAAACAAACAAAAGTGCTGCTGGATCGATAAGGATAAGTTTACTTCCCTTATGAAAAAGTTAATCGAGCACTTTGATCTTGATGACCCAGAAGTTATCTTAACGTTTGTGGACGACCAGGAAATGATGAGATTAAATAAACAATACCGGGATATAGATGCTTCTACCGACGTTCTCAGTTTTTCTCTAAATGAAAAGGGTTCGGACGGAAGATTTTATCTTGGAGATATCGTCATCTCCGCCCCTAAAGCATTTGAACAAAGTAAAGCAAAAAAACATAGTTTAGAAAAGGAATTGAAAGTTCTTACCATCCACGGGTTTCTTCATCTCCTCGGTTATGAACATTCTAAGGGAATAGAAAAGCAGCAAAAAAATATCATTGATTTATTAAAGGATGAAATCAATGGAAACTGAATATTTGGAATGGGCAGGAGTGGGATTGTGTTTTCTAGCCACATTCTTATTTTCTCTTTTTTATATGTGTCTTTCATCATTATCCAAAATATCTCTGTCCCGTTTCCTTGAAGACAGCAAAAAACAAAAACGCTCTAAACTTATTGAAATGTATGACGACTTAAAAATATCTGTCGAGATCACCAGGTGTTTTTTTCTGATCGCTTTTTTCATTTATCTATACATCATGATCCCGCGCATGAGGTATTGGCCGCTCTGGTTGTTTTTGATCTCGTTTGGGATATATTTCATATTTTTTGATGCCCTGCCTCGTTTGATCAATAATTTCAACCGGAAACGTATCTTATCTTTATTCCTGGTTACCTATACTATCCCTTACATCCTCACTAAACCGCTGCAGTTCATTAGCAAGATAAAGAATTCCGAAAAAGAAGTTGAAGAGCAGAGAGAGGCATCAGAAGACGAGATCCGTGCTCTCATTGAAGAAGCTAAAGAAGAAGGAATCATAGAAATGGAGGAGGGCGTCCTTCTAAAAAGCGTCGTCGAATTCGGGGATACCATCGTTAGGGAGATCATGACCCCTCGTGTCAGCATGATATGTATCCGGAATGATGCCACCGTTAAAAAACTGCGGGATCTCGTCATCCAGGAAAAACACAGCCGTATTCCGGTTTACAAGGATAGGGTGGATAACATAGAAGGAGTAGTAAACGCCAAAGACCTCCTGGAATATTCCGAGGATAAACTTAAAGACAGCCCGATTGAATCTCTAATCCGTCCGGTATTTTTTGTTCCTGAATCGATGAAAGTTGCGGAGCTTCTCAAAGAACTGCAAAAACGAAAACAAAAAATAGCGGTGGTCGTGGATGAACACGGAGGAGTATCGGGCCTGGTCACCATGGAAGACTTGATGGAAGAGATCGTCGGTGAGATCCAGGATGAATATGACAAAGACGTTGCCAGGATCGTTGAAAAAGGCCCTAATGAATATTTCGTATCAGGTAGCACTGAAGTGGAAGAAATCGAGGACCTGTTCGATATGGAACTGGCTGAAGATGATTTTATTACCATAAGCGGTATGATCACCCATCATTTGGGCAGACTGCCTGAATTAGGAGAAAAAGTTGATTTGAAAGGGCTCTCCATGGAGATCCTGGATGTAGACCAAAAAAGGATCAAAAAGCTGAAATTGAGGAAAACATCCTCAGATAAACCGAATGAATAATAGGGACATTTTTTATGAATAACTCAGGATATAGAGTAGGTTATGTGGCTTTATTAGGCCGCCCCAACTCCGGGAAATCTACACTTTTAAACCATCTGCTCGGTCAGAAAGTCGCAATCGTATCCGATAAACCCCAAACGACCAGGACCAGCATCCTTGGAATTAAAACAACAGATCAAGGTCAGATCATTTTCATCGATAATCCCGGAATCCACAAACCCCTGCATAAATTGAATAAACGCATGATGAATTTCGTTTACTCCTGCCTGGAAACCTCAGACTTGAACTGTCTGCTGGTAGATGCCACCTTGAGATTCGGGCACGGTGATCAATTTGTCCTCGATACTTTAAAGCAGATATCCACTCCCCTGTTTCTGCTTTTAAATAAAGTCGATATTATGAAAAAAGAAAAACTGCTGCCGATGATCGACAAATACCAGGAACTTCTAAGTTTCCGGGAGATCATTCCTATTTCAGCCCTCAAGGGAACAAATCTCGATGTTCTGGAGAAAAAAATATTCGAGTATCTTCCGGAAGCAGAAAAGATCTATACAAAAGATGAAGTTTCCGTTCAATCTGAAAGGTTCCTGCTGGCAGAGATCATCAGAGAAAAGATACTCAGCCATGTCAGAGAAGAACTTCCCTTTGCCACTGCAGTTTACATAGATGGGATCGAAGAGCAGACTAAGGACCAGGGAAAAACCCAAACCAAACCCAATAAATATATCAAAGCCAGTATAATCGTTGAAAAAGACAACCATAGAAAAATTATTATTGGAAGAAGAGGAACTTTAATAAAGACTATCGGGACGCAGGCCAGAAAAGAGATCGAAGAGATTTTAGGTGCTCATGTTTATCTCGATCTCAGGGTGAAGGTGAAAAACCGCTGGCGGGACTCAGCCAATGTCCTTGATCTTATCGAACGACAGTAATACCCCGCAAAACAGATGTGAAGTCTTGACATTAATCTGATTTGATGCGAAAATTTGAACCCCTTGTTATGGTGAGCGTAGCTCAACTGGTTAGAGCGTCGGACTGTGGATCCGAAGGCTGGGGGTTCAAGTCCCCTCGCTCACCCCACTCTTTATTGGCATAAATTCCCTTAAGGAAATTTTAATTACCTTGACAAAAAAAAGCCTGCCTTTTATTCTAATTGATACAATAATTGTTTATGATCAGAGAATAAAAAATAATTTGATTAAATTCAACAGCTTGGGATATAATTATGCATCAAATAAATAAAATCATAAAATGTTCAGAGGAGAGGAGCGATGCCTTTAAGTAAAGAACAGGAAGAGCTTTATAGAAAGACCATGGAAGAAGCAAAAAAGCAGTTGGAATCCATCGATGACGAGATGGAAAAGGAGATCCAGGCAGCCAGGGAAATTCTTGCTAAACTTCAGGCATCAAAAAAAGATTTTAAACAGCTTTATGAAGGTGCTGCTAAGCTTCTTGGAATAGAGGTAGAGTCAGAAGAGGAAGAAAACCAAGGATCTGGTCAGGGATCACTGGAATCAGAAGAATAACTATAAGATCATTCTATCTGTATTAGATCTTATTGAACGGGGGTTTGTCCTAATTTAACATCCTTCCAGAATGAATACTTTTTCGGGGACATTTTCCTTATTCTGGCCAAACCAATATCATCGGAAAGTCGAGAGCTGGCTCCTCTTTCGTCCGTCAAACCACCAGCTTTGACATCTTGAGCTCGAACAGCCTGGTCTCCTATACCTTTCATCCTCTGATCCCGCATGGCTTTTGTCATCCCTCCCCATTCAAATCCAATCTTGAACGTTTCTCCAGGTTTTACTCCTACGCCTGGGGCCATTTGCGCAACCCGTTCCAAAGGTATGACGAATTCGTAAACCAGGACATTATTCGGCTGGTTCATCAAATTAAAACCAGTGGACTTTAATTGGATTCCTTCGGGGAGAGTTAAATCTTTAGCCTTCTCGTTGGTCACTTCATTCTCATTAAGAGTATAGGAAGGATTGGCTTTGATCCTTTCTTTATCAGCATCGGTTAAGATTCGTCCACGGCTCTCCAAAATATCGATATAGTCTTCAGCACTTACCTTTACCATTCTGAAATTTATGTAATAATCCTTGTTTTTTTTGCCTTCAGAATTCAGATAAATAGTCATGCCTGTCTGATTGATCGAGGTTAAATATCGAGGATCATTAAAAACAAAAAGAATAAAAAGAAGGTCGCCATCATTTTTAAAAGCATAATCTATCCCAAATTTCTTTTCCTGCTGCAGCTCAACATCAGCCCAATCATCCATCATCCCATCAACTCTAATAGGAGATGATACTGGGGTGCTTTGAATAAAATCATCGGCTGTATATCCGGCAAAAGACAATACACAAATTGCACACACAAGCAAAATTATCTTTGATCCTAATTTTGTAACCATTTATTCCTCCGTATATATTATTTAACATAATATTTTAAACTAAATCGAATATTTTTTCAAAAATAAACATATTTGGAGTTCCCCCATTTTTATGAATCACGAAGCAGAAAACGGAAAAGGACATGTATAAATCCCTCAGAAAGACGTGGTTTTTCCCCAGCGAGGAAAAACCA
>CAZLBV010000046.1:0-7486 GCA_964557845.1 uncultured Eubacteriales bacterium
TTGAAAGAAACTCTGTTTGTGATCGATCGGGAATATGATGAGGAAGGCGGGATCACAAATTTCATCTTTACTGGGAGAGGTTGGGGGCACGGAGTCGGATTATGTCAGGTGGGTGCTTATGGGATGGCGCAGAGCGGGGCGGATTATCAGGAGATATTGAAGAAGTACTACCAGGGCATCAAAATCGCCAAAATCTATTAGACTGGATTATTTACCTGCCGATCTCAGCACAACCCACCCTCCCTATTGATCCATACATAGGAATTCCCAAGGTTAGCGTAAAGATAAAACGATTCGATTTCGAGGTAGTTTACTACATCTTCAATCGATGCGTCTTGTATTTGCACCAACCTTGTTCCGCTAATGACCCAAATTCATCATAAGTTCGCGGTATTATTCATACAGCTTCACTTGAGGCATCTTGTGTTTGCACCAATCTCGACGCGTAAATAATCCCGTCACAATAGATGTTTGGTGATTTTTTTTGAGGGGATCGGACCACAGAAACTTATTGATAATTCACAAATTATGCTGTTTAACAGGGCAAATATTAACCTTGGTCCCCCCAGCTTTACATCACCAGGGATTTGACTTTTTCCACCAGGTCGTGGGAGTTGAAAGGTTTTTGCACAAAATTGTAGGATCTTAATTTACTGAGTTTTTCAGCATTGATCTTTTCAAATATTTCTTTCAGGAAAATAACCGGGATATGGGAAAGTTTGGTTTCACTCTGGATGTATTCGCAAATTTCATAACCGTCTTTTCCCGGAAGATTTACATCGATCAAGAGAACGTCAGGATTTATTTGGTGAATAAACTCTTTAAGTTTATCACCGTTGGATGCAGAATAGACCTGAAAATTTTCTTTAGAAAAAGTGATCTCAACCACTTTTTGAATGATAAGATTATCATCGGCGATTACTAATTTATAGGTGTCCCCTTGTTTCTTTTTTTTCTTGTCCAGCCAGGTATCTGTTTTTGTGTCGGGAATCTTTAAAATATTTTCAAATCCATGCTTTCGGTCTTTATGTGGTGATTTTTGACTTACATAGAGAAAATCGGTTTTGCTGGAGTCTTCAGGAAAAAGTTCATACATAAAATTTGCCAGATCAGAAGGAGAAGGAAACCTGTCTTCCAGGTTCTGAAAAATTCCTTCGAGATCCAGTCTGAGCTCGTTAGCATCCTGATATCTGTCATCCGGATGAAATTGAAGACATCTAAGGATAATATTTTCATATTCACCGGGGATTTCGGGATTTACCTTGGAAGGAGCAACTATCTCACCTTCTCTGACTTTGTCCAAAAGTATCATCTCATTTTCAGCGGTATAATACTTTCTTCCGGTGGCCATCTCAAATAAAACCAATCCGAGGGAATAGACATCTGATCTGTGATCGATAGTCTCTCCTAACGCTTGTTGAGGAGACATATAAGGAACCTGCCCTTTCAGGCTGCCCGGTTTGGTCAGATGGAGCTTGGTAGTGGCTTTGGCCACTCCGAAATCAGCCAGTTTGACTTCTCCACCAAAGGAAATGAGGATATTTCTGGGGCTGACGTCTCGATGGACGATTCTCAGCGGGCGGCCTTCTGAATCATGTTTGCGATGGGCGAAAATAAGGGCATGACAGATATTTATCCCAATAAGAGTGGTGATCGATAGCGGCATGAGCCTATTTTTGTTGCTTAGATCCATGAGTATGGCAGCCAGGTTTTTTCCAGGGATATATTCCATGACGATGTAATAATACCCGTCAGTCTTTCCAAGGTCATAGATCTGAACAATATTCGGATGATAGAGTTGGGCAGCTAATAAGGCTTCATGAATGAACATGGATACGATTTTTTCATTATTTTCCGCCAGGAAAGGATGGATCCTTTTAAGCGCAACTGTCTTTTCGAAGCCGGCCAGCCCTCTTCGGGTAGCTTTATATACTTCACCCATTCCGCCGGAACCGATCCGGTCGATCAAATAAAAATCTCCGATCCGGGAGATAGGTTTCTTGGGTAGTATTTCTATGTTTTTGTCGTTGGTTTTAACGGCTTCTTTTTGATCCTCTATACCTTTCGCCTGCTCTTTTTTTTTGCTTTCCTTTATTTTTAGACCGAGTTGTCTAAGGCTCGTTTCCAGCCGGCTTTCGTAATCGTCTTTGGATTTTTTCATTCTTTAATTTTCTTAATTTCAGCTTGCAGTATATTTTGTGCAATTTGAGTGACTTGTTTTTGGACAAGTTTTTCAATGAAATTTGCCGAAAGATTTTTATAGACTTTATATGTGATTATATCGATGAGCTCTTGTGAAACTGCTAAATTTTTGTTCGTATTTTCTTGTTCCCTGAGCAGGGCTTGATCCTGATTTAAAAACTGAGTAGATGATACGGGTTGATGGTTAGGAGGAATCATGCTCAGATCTTGCTCGATGGCATTTTTGAGAACATCATCCATTTCAGCTGTATTGATCTCAGCGATAATATCCCGGTAGGATGAAGCCAAGGGACAGATTATGATCATGGAAAAAGCAAAGCCATTGATATCATAGGAACGCATGATAGCCCGAAAGGGTTTTCCATCAGTCCTGATCGATAATTCGTCAACCCGATTTACATTCAACATCGAGGACAACTTTTTTTTCACATCCTTAAGGGGAACAAAGGCGGCGGAGAGAAGGTCGGGATCATACATGCTGCCTTCAGAATCCAAAATAAATCCTTCCTTATCTAAAAGAACGATCTGAATCAATTTTCTTTTCTGGATCAATTCAGCAATCTTTTCTTTGGGGACCTTCATGCTATTCCTTTCTCTTTTAGCCTGCTTAGTACTTTCTCAAGCATGGCAATAAATGCTTGTTTTAAGTTTTCTCCGGTTACTGCACTTGCTTTGAAAAAAGGATATTTTTTTAGACCTAATTTCTCTTTTAAATACTCCGGTGTGTACACTTCTTCTAAATCATGTTTATTGAAAAGAACGATCACATCCGCGTCTTTTACACCTTTTATATTGGAAAGATAATTTTTGAATTCTTCAACGAATTCCTGATTGTGTTCCAGTTCTTCTTTTTGTGAATCGATGATAAAGAAAATTCCATCCGCTTCTTCAAACAGCATCTTTCTGGTGCTGCGGTAATAATCCTGGCCGGTGGCCGTATACATGCGGAGTATTATATTATTTCCCAATTGGATGGGGACGAAATCAAATAAAAGGGTCTGTCCAAAGGAGGTTTTTATAGAGGTGATGTCATCGGTTATTTTCATCTTATCCGGGATGATATTGTCGAAGAGCCACTGCAGGGAAGTTGTTTTTCCTGCTAGGGCTGTGCCGAAGAAGATGATCTTTATGTAAATCTTATCCTTTATAAATTTCATTCAAGTTCCTCTTTAAATTTGGACAGAATATTATCGATTTCATGGTCATTGGGCATCCTCAATTTATTTTTTTCCATGATCTCTTTTCGTTCAACTTCTGTCTTTCCCATCAGTTGAGTAATTTTTTCAATAGCCCGTTTGGCTTCCAGTCTGATCATTCCTAAATAGCTTTCCTTACTGGCAATGATGGTCAGCAATCCTCGAGGCATGCTGTTTTGACATAGTTTGAGGTTCCCATACTCAACGATAATACTGTCGAGTTTTTGGCCTAACTCCATCCCTACTTGTCCATAAGAGTTGTAGCAGGCAGCCAGTAATGCTCCCAAGTCTTCAGGCCTCATGTCGAATTGCCCTGCAATCTCGATAGGAATCCCGTCAATATCTAGGAGGATTACCCCTACCACTCCCGGAACTTTCCGAATGATATCACCAATGACATCTTGAATTTTAAGCATCTCTCTCACCTTTTGTTTTTATTATCATTTTTTCTTTAATTGACCTTGGTTTCAGTTTCAAGAGCTTTTATATGCCCCTCTATTTTTTCTCTAAAAACATTTAATTTTAAACCTTTTTCCAATATGAAGCAAAAAAGATATTTATGAAAATAGATCAGAAGGTTTTTATTTTTTCCACTTATTTCAAAGAACCAGGTTTTTTCAGGATTGGAATTTCCTTCCATGAGACTCACGACTTCATCTTTAAGGAGTAAAAAGTTCTGAGAGGAAGGGCTGTAATCCCTATACCGGGCATATCCCATCAATTGATCTGAATCGAAGATAGCGATGAGGGAAAGGTCTCTGAACATAGACATTTTTTTTAGAAAAGTAACAAGATAAGGAGGAGTTTCTTCGATATAGCTTTGAAGATCTAACCGCTTTTCGCGTTTCCCGATCTCAATGACTTTTTTTATGGTCTTTTCCCTGATATTCAATGCTTCAGATAGGGAAGATTGAGTCAATTGTTTTCCTGATTCCAGTTCATCTGTGATCGCCTTAAAGGAAAGGTGCACCTGGCTGGCTTTCATTTGAACTAAATATTCTTTAATACTTTTTCCACTGAATCTGGTTTTTCCCAGGATGTCTTTTTCCACAAAGGTATTTTCCGGTATGGGATCGAGGATGTATATCCTTCCGTTCTGGTATTCAAATTCTTGATAAATCCGGAAGGATTTTTCTATGTCTATACGGGTACAATTAGAGGTAAGGATCCAACCGCGGTCAAGATAGCTGAAAATATTTTGGAATTCGGGGGGATTGGCATTAAAAAATATAATCTGGACAGGAGGGGCCCCTAGTTCTTCTTCCTCCAGCGACTGTTTAAAGGCCACACGCAAGGCCGATGATTCTTTTGTTTCGATTAATTTGACTCCCTTTTTATAACGTTCTCCCTTGGGAAAATCCCCGCAAATAATGTACTGCCGATAAGCCGGGGAATAAAACCGGACATCATTCAGCAGCTGAACTGAATCGTCAGAGTTTTCTGAAGTGATGATAATCCGGTTGCGGTTCCATATAGAAGCAAATATGATGGCTTCCTTTTCCTCAGCTGTCATCTTTTCTGAAGTCATTATTTTAGTTTTATCAATCAATTTATTCTCGTTCCTGGTTCTAGATCAGCCAGGAATGTGCCTATGGTTTTCTTAACCTCACGAACATCTAGTTGTTCATTTCCTTTTACTACAACCACGAAATTTTTATAGCTCCCTTGATAAAGGATGAGTTTTTCCTTTTCTCCTTGGATCAGCATATTCTCAAACTGACCGATATCGATTTCCCTCAGTTTGTCTTTAAAGTTATTGAGTGATTCAGATATTTTTTTGTTGGGATTGCTGTTGTTTGTCGATATAAAATGGGAATAGATAATCTCCCCCCTGGGTGATAGAATTAGGATCCCTTCCATACCTGTTAAGCCTGAGAATTTATTTAGAAAATTAATAAAGTCGTTTTTGTCCATGGTCCTTTTATCTGCGTACTTTTCTTTTTAGAATATAAGCTTTATTATATTGACAAGAAGAAAAGATTTAAACAATCCTCTTTTAGGATGATTTTTGGGGGAGAGTTTGTCACCCTTAAGGGGGAACTTTTCTGATTTTAAGGTTTACTGTTTAACGTTTCCCTGTTATAATTTCAGCCTGAAAAAGAGGTTTATACATTATGATATCCGGAATAGGGATTGACAGTATTGAGGTTCGGAGAGTAAACGATAAACTCTTGAAAGAGAGCAGATTTAAAGAGAAAATATTTACTCCCAAAGAAATATCTTATTGTGAATCGAAAAAATATAAGGCACAGAATTATGCGGCCCGTTTCTCTGCTAAAGAGGCTTTCTTAAAAGCATTAGGAACTGGTTGGAGATATGGACTTTCCCATAAGCAAATTGAAATTGTGAACGATGATCTTGGCAAACCGGAGATCGTACTTTATGGAAAAGCAAAGGAATTTGCCGCAGAAAACAAGATTACCAAAATTCATGTTTCCCTAACGCATTTAAAACATATAGCAACCGCCATGGTAACGGTTGAAAAATAGAAGGAGCAGAGTATGTCAAATATTGGATCTTATGAAGAGAGACTGAAGGATTTTGATTGGTCACTGGCAGAAAAGGAGCTTGGATACCAACAAGGTGATGTGATCAATATCGGCTGGTATTGCACTGACCGGATCTGTGATCAGGGAAAAGGGGATAAACTCGCCCTTATCTGGGATGGATTGGGGGGGAAGGAAAAAAAATATACATTTAACGACATTCGATTGGCTACCAATACCATAGGCTCATTTCTGAGGAGTCTTGGGATCGAACCGGAAGACAGAGTATGTATTTTTATGGATAAAATTCCTGAGTTGTATCTGGGTTTTTTAGGGATATTAAAGATCGGGGCCATCGCGCAGCCGTTATTTTCTGCATTTGGGGATGAATCTCTGTATGTCAGGCTGGAAAATGCCCGGACCAAAGCCATAATGACACAAAAAAGACACTTGTCTAAAGTCAGAAAGATAATCGATAAGATGCCTTATCTGAAACATATTATTGTGGTTGATCATGACGGTAAAAAACCTCTCCAGGAAAAGGAGGTCGCTTTTAATCTGGAAGAGGCAGAGCCGGTGGAAAAGCTTGAAATATTTCCAACCAAAGCGGAATCGCCCTCGGTCCTGCATTATACTTCCGGAACTACCGGCCAGCCTAAGGGAGTCAAACATGTGCATTATTCCTTGATATCCCAGTATCTGACTGCCAAATGGATATTGGACCTTCAGGATGATGATATTTACTGGTGCACGGCAGATCCCGGCTGGGTCACCGGCACTTCTTATGGAATCATTGGACCCTGGAGTTTGGGGATTACGCAGTGTGTTATGGACTCCGGTTTTTCTTCAGAGGCATGGTACCGGTTCATTGAAAAATACAAGATTACGGTCTGGTATTCGGCCCCCACAGCTATTCGATCGCTTATGAAAGCAGGGGAAGACTTGGTCAAAAAGTACGATCTTTCCTCCCTTCGACATTTGGTCTCAGTGGGAGAACCCCTTAATGCCGAAGCCGTGATCTGGTCGGAACGAGTTTTTGGAAAGGCCTTCCATGATTCCTATTGGCAGACGGAAACCGGCTCGATCATGATCTCAAATTATCCCGGAATGAAGATAAAACCCGGTTCCATGGGAAAGCCTTTTCCTGGGATCACGGCTACTGTTCTGGATACATCGACCTATCATCCGATCGAAGAGTCCGGAAAGATCGGGCTGATCGCGTTCGAGCCGGGTTGGCCGGCTATGATGCGGACTTATTGGAATAATGAAGCCACTTATCAGAGTAAATTTGTTAATGGGTGGTATTTATCTGGTGACCGGGCCAGCATCGACAGAGAAGGGTATTTTTGGTTTGTCGGCAGAGATGATGATGTGATCAATACGGCAGGACATCTGGTCAGTCCTTTTGAGGTGGAATCAGCGCTGCTCGAACACGAAGCGGTGGCAGAGTCTGCGGTGGTCTCCAAGCCGGATGAAGTCAATATGGAAGTAGTTAAAGCCTTTGTGAGCCTTAAACCCGGTTTTGAACCAAGTAAAGATCTCGAACTATCGATTATGAATTTCATCAGGAAAAAACTGTCTCCGCTGGCTATGCCCCAGGAG
>CAZLBV010000047.1:0-11877 GCA_964557845.1 uncultured Eubacteriales bacterium
TGCCCGTGCTGTTCCGGAGGGCTTTCTTCGGGAATTATACATATCCTTTAACCGTTTGTTCGAATGTTGAGTAAAAATGGGGGAACTCCTTTGGGGAGAAGGGGAAGGAAAAAGGTGCCCCTTGGAATCTATAGATTCCACTTGGATTATAATCTATTTGCCTGTAATTAAATAAATTAGATCAATAATTTGGAAAATTTTGGGGGATCTTCTGTTTATATATGAGGTAATTTTTTTTTAATAAATTGAAATATTTGCTTGACAAATAAGATAAAATGAATAAATTATAACAACAGATAATTAATTATGATAGCAAATAATTTTAGATTGTTTCCTGTTTCATCACTTAAAAGCAAAAAAGGAGAGAAAAAATATGCCCAAATTAACCATTGATGAATTGATCAAAATCAGGGAAAAAGCCAAGGGAGATAGGATTTTGAGTAACGATGGTCCTTACTCGGCTAAGGTCACAGTCCACATGGGTACTTGCGGGATTGCCGCCGGTGCCCGCAAGATCATGGAAGCCCTGATCGAGGAAATCGAGAAGAAAGGTGTTAAAGATATTTACTTAACCACATCCGGATGCGCCGGACTATGCAGCCATGAACCAATGATCACGGTTGAATTAGCCAACAGCATACCGGTTAAGTATATTGACTTGACCCAGGAAAAAGTAGTTGAGATCTTTAATAAACATCTTATCGATCATCATCCGGTAATGGAATATGCCTTAGCAGCCGGAAGTGAACGGTCGATATAAGGGGGATGCCATGAGTGATAAATATTATAGGATGGTACTTTCATTGTGCGGAGGGGCGGCTTGTGTTTCCAACCATGCATTTGAGATTAAAAATGCTCTTGAGAAGGAACTGAAGAAAAAAGGTTTGGATAAAGAAATCAAAATTGAAACAACCGGATGCAACGGTTTTTGTGATACTGGGCCTCTCCTGGTGGTGAAACCGGATAACATTTATTACAACCATCTAAAAGTCGAAGATATTCCTTATTTAACTGAAGAGCATTTTCTTAAAGGCCGTCCGGTAAAAAAATTGATGTTTATTCCTCCGGCCGAGGCAGATAACATTCCTAAATTAAGCGATGTGGATTTTTTTAAAAAGCAGATGCTGATTGCTTTACGCAATCGGGGTTTGATCGACGCGGAAAACATAGATGATTATATTGCCAGGGATGGGTATGCCGGTTTAACCAAAGCCCTGACAGAAATGTCTCCTGAAGACATACTGTCAGAGATAAAAAATTCGGGGCTTCGTGGACGTGGGGGGGCCGGTTTCCCTACCGGGGTAAAATGGGAATTTGTGAAAAAGGCTGAGGGAGAACCCAAATATATCATATGTAACGGTGATGAAGGAGATCCGGGTGCTTATATGGATCGCAGTATTGTCGAAGGCGATCCTCATTCCATTCTGGAAGGGATGCTGATAGGAGCCAGGGCTATGGGTTCAAATCAGGGATTTATCTATATCAGGAATGAATATCCATTAGCGATCCGCAGGATAAATAACGCCATTGAGCAGGCGAGAGAATATGGTCTGCTGGGGAAAGATATTCTCGGAACCGGATTTGATTTTGATCTTAAGGTAGTAAGAGGGGCCGGAGCTTTTGTATGTGGGGAAGAAACCTCATTGATCGCGTCCATTGAAGGATACCTGGGCGAACCAAGGCCTCGTCCTCCTTATCCTGCTGAAAAAGGATTATGGAACAAGCCAACCAATATAAATAATGTCGAGACCTGGGCTAATGTCCCGGTCATTATCCAAAGGGGAGCTGGTTGGTTTTCTTCCATAGGAACCGAGACAAGTAAGGGTACCAAGGTTTTCTCTGTGGTTGGAAAGGTGAAAAACACCGGTTTGGTGGAAGTCCCTATGGGTATGACCTTGGGCGAAATAATCTTTGATATATGTGGTGGTATGTCCGGAGATAAGCAGTTCAAAGCGGTTCAGATCGGAGGGCCTTCAGGGGGATGTATTCCTAAATCCATGTTGAATCTACCGGTCGATTATGAACAGCTTACCGATGCCGGCGCGATGATGGGTTCAGGGGGAATGGTGGTTATGGATGAAAGCACCTGCATGGTGGATCTGGCTCATTTTTTTCTCTCTTTTCTTAAAGATGAATCCTGTGGCAAATGTACACCCTGCCGGGAGGGGATTCCCCAAATGCTGGCGATATTATCCCGGATTAAGGAGGGACAAGCGGAGCTAAAGGAATTGGATGAGTTGGAGAACCTGGCCAGTGTGATCAAGGATACGGCTTTGTGCGGATTGGGAAAAACCGCACCCAATTCGGTTTTGACCACACTCCGTTATTTCAGACAAGAATATGAAGACCACATTGTAAAGAAAAGATGTGAGGCAGGAGTCTGCAGGAGCCTGGTATCGTCACCCTGCCATCATGCCTGTCCTATCGGAACTGAGGCCAGTTCCTATGTCGCTCTTATTGCCCAAAGGAAATTCCGGGAGGCTTTTGAGGTAAATTACTATCACAATCCTTTACCCGGTGTTTGCAGCCGCGTGTGCCATCATCCCTGTGAGAGTAAGTGCAAAGCAGGTGAGTTGGATGCACCGATCGCGATCCGGGAACTGAAGCGCTTTGTGTCCGATTATGTCTGGAACAATGGAGGTTACCGGCTGCCTGCCAAGATTAATTCAGGAAAGGAACATATGGTTGCCGTGGTCGGAGCCGGACCGGCTGGACTGATGGCTTCTTGGGAATTGGTGAAATTAGGATATAATGTAACCATATTTGAATCAGAATCAGTTCCAGGCGGGATGATGGCATGGGGAATTCCGGAATACCGGCTTCCTAAGAAACTGTTACAATTAGAGATCGAACAAATTCAAAAGTTAGGGGTGAATATTAAGACAAACACTACAGTTGGAAAAGATATTACATTGACGGAATTATTCGAACAAGGATATGAAGCAGTATTCATCGCCACCGGCGCCCCATTAAATATCAGCCTCCGAATTCCGGGAGAGAATGTGGGTGGGGTCATCGATCCCATCCGCTTTTTAAAAGATCATAATCTAAATGGTAATGTGTCGGTGGGAAAGAAAGTCGCTGTAGTAGGAGGAGGGAATACGGCTATAGATGCTGCCAGAACTGCTTTGCGGTTAGGAGCTGAGGTGACGATCCTCTATAGGAGAACCCGGCGGGAGATGCCGGCCATCAAGGAAGAGATAGATGCTGCCATCGAAGAAGGCATAAAAATGGAATTTCTCACCCTTCCGGTTGAAGCCATTTCTGAAAATGGATCTCTTTCCAAGATAAAGTGCACCAGAATGATTCTGGAAGAATTTGATACATCCGGCCGCCGCCGCCCCAAACCTCTGGAGGGGAGTGAGTTTGAAATGGAGGTGGACACCTTGATCCCGGCGATCGGTCAGGAACCGGATCTGAATTTCTTGGAAGAGCAGATCGCTCTGAATATCTCTAAATGGAATACTTTGGAAGTTGACTCTGAGACTATGGCGACCAATATTCCTGGTATATTTGCCGGAGGAGATGTAGTTACCGGACCTGCGACTGTTTTGGAGGCAATGCGGGCAGGAAAAATAGTGGCAGAATCGATCGACAGGTATATACAGGGAAAGAGTTTGACCCGGATCTATAAACCGACCGAACCAAGATTGGAGGTGCCTCCTGTGGCTGTGGGTTCAGATGAAGAAATCGAGTTTTCCCGGCCTCTAATGCCCAAATTGCCAGTCGAACAGCGAGTCAAAAATTTTAGCGAAGTTGAATTAGGATTCAACCTTGAAGATGCTGTCCGGGAAGCGCAGCGGTGTTTTCGCTGTGACCTTGAAAATATAAGAAGGAGAGGTGAATAATGAATGAAAACAGATTGTATGTCGGAAATCTTTACTGTCTGGTCAAAAGGGACCATCTCATAAATCTGTTTTCCAAATACGGCAGAGTCAAAAATATTGATATGATCGAAGGAACCGGATACGGATATGTAGAAATGTCCTCGCAATCTGAGGCGGAAAAAGCCATATCAGGGCTGGATGGAACAGAATTCTTGGAGAGGGTCATCAAGGTAAGAAGAGCTGGACTTCAAATGCTGGTGCAGTGATTTAAATCATAAACGAACAGGAATTATTCGACTGAAGCAGTAAAATTATAAAACCGTATTTTCTAAATAAACCCTGGTGTAGGGAAGAAAACACTAACTTAAATTAAAATTTGTATCTGGTTCTGTTGTTCTTACTTCAAATTCAGTCAATTTATTAAGCAGGTTTCTGGTGCGAAGTTCCTTGCGAATATCACTCGCCCGGTTCTTGCTGAAGATTCCCAATAATTGTCTGTTTCCAGCTTCATCATAAAGGTAAAAAGCAAGTTTGCTCTTTGCTTTTTTCGAGGCCTCTTCGATCTGAGCTGTGTAATCAAGTTCATGTGTTTCCATAGTTTCGATCTCCACTTTATTTTTATCAGAATTATTTTTAGCTTGGATAATAAATGCAATTTTTATGCCAAAAATTCTTCTATAAATCGATCTCTCTGAAACTCAGAGTTTTGTAAAAATTATCAATTATAAATTCAAAATGTATATGCAATAAAAGGGATAAATGACACAGATGTATCCGATTTTTCCCTAGTCTATTTTATTTATACGTTTAAATTATAACTGCGTTATTTTAGCCAAAATTCAATAAATTTCAATGATTTTTTTTAAAATTTTTTATAAGCTGGATTATTGAGGAAAACTGGTAAGGAGTAAAGCTAATGCCATCTGCAGAACTGTCTCATAAAAAATGCATTCGCCTTCTCAAGAGTTCAGTCTATGGAAGGCTGGCCATGTGCGGTTTCAGCCAGCAGCCTTATATTACCCCTGTCATTTATGTCCTGTTTGAAAATAATATTTATATTCATACCGGATTCCAAGGCAGGAAGATCGACTATCTTCGCTCCAATCCTAAGGTTTGTTTTGAGATCAGTTCATCCGGAAAACTTTATGCCGGCCCTAGGGCAAAAGATTTCAGTATCAGATTCTGGTGTGTCCTGGTTTTCGGCCAAGCCCAGGAATTATCCGACTCTTCCTTTAAACTGAACGTGATGAACCTTTTTATGGAAAAATACGCCGCCGGATTTAATTATGAAGATCTTGGCCTGAATGAAATGAGGGATGTCAATGTTATCGAGGTAACCATGGAAAAGATTTCGGGGAAGGTTGGATTTGATCCAAAGTGAGGTAAAAAAATGTCTGATAAAAATAAGTTTAATGGATTTGAATCCAAAGCTTAATCCTTTTTAAAAGCACGCAGAAGAAATATTGGATTACTGTGTCGAAAAATATAAACCCATGCTTCCTCTTCGTAAATGGCTGGTTTCCATAGGAATCGGGGAGTATTTGCTTTGAAGACAGGTTTCTTGACACGCATTCAAAAGACATAGATAATCTTTCCCTAAATGCCAGAGGTTAGGTGTTATTTGAGGATCGAACATGATCAATGTAAAAGAACATTTTTATGATGATGACCCCGGTCAAGGGCACCCTGATTGCCGTACCAGGCTCAAGGATGCCTGTTATTTTTTCTTGGGGAACGGTTTGATCTCAGCCGCTGTGCAGATCTCACCTTCAGGGGAGGGATCCCCCATGGGGCTTTTATTGATGGATCCGGACAAACTGGGGAAAAAAAGAGAATCTTTATCGTTTGATCAAGAAACCGGTCTTGAAGATACTATGGTTGAGGTTATCTTCGATGGGGATGAAAAAGATTCTCCCTTTGGATGTGAAATTGCAGCTAACTGGAGTGAAATAAAATCTATTCCGGCGGTCGAGATTAAATGGTCTACTTCGAGGATAAAAGTAACAGAAAAATTTTTCTGCCCGCGTCTGCATTCTGCATCTCTTGCCCGTATTATAAGGATAAAACTTCTTACAAATAAAAAGGGTGATCATATTAAGGTCAGAACCGGGATCTTAGGATTTAAAAAAAATGTGGACGCTGAGCTCTCTGCAGACACAACTTTGGAACTTTATTTTATCTATGAATTGGACAAAGAGAATGGAAAAATTGCTGTGGATAACAGTTCCTCTATCCATATCGATCCGCTTGCCTCAGAATACTGGCTGAGAAAGAATCGTGCGGATTTCGGACATAAACTTTTAAACCATTATTTCTTTTCTTCCCGGAATCAATTGGATTCAGCTGTCTCTCGCTCCGGTACTTCCGACGCCAGTATCTGGCAGTACAACCGGGAGTGGGTACGGGATCACTCCATGATGGTGATGGGATTGCTGTTATCCGGTCATCATGAAAAAGCACGCATCATTCTTCGGAGATTAATCAATGATTTCGTTTCTCCTGAGGGGGATACCGTAGATTCTAGTGAAAGGCGTCATTTGGAGGAGACCGAGCTCGATCAAAACGGTGAACTGTTGTGGACGCTGTGGAACTATATGCTCTGGACCGATGATCTATCCCTGGCAGAGGAAAAGTGGTCTAAAATCGAGAAAATAGCCGAGTTTCCTCTTAAGGATGTCTTCAGGCATATCCCATCTGGATTGCTTATGAACAGACGGGATTACTGGGAACGTCACCGGATCCACGGGATCGAGACCGGAATGGAGTTAGCGCACCAGTTTTTTGTATCGATCGGGCTAGAGTCAGCGGCTGCAATTGCAAGAGCTTTAGGCAAAATTATTCAGGCTGAAAGATGGAAAAAGGAAGCGGACAGGATTAAACAGGCGATGCTCTATGATCAAAAATACGCAATGGTTGAAAACAACACACTCATCAAACGGCGGGGGCCGGATGGCAAAGTCCAGGACCGGATCCAGCCACTGCCTTTGGCTGATCTGCCTCAGGGACTGCCTTTGACCTCTCCTATTGATCATTTCCTTAATCCGGATACATCCATTGTGCTGCCGATAGCCATGAATTTCATCTCTCCCGACTCAGAGCTGGCGGCTAACACCTTAGTAAGCTGTGAAGTGCTCTGGGAGCAGGATTGGGAAGGGGGAGGATACGGCCGGTACCATTATACTTCTGAAGCCGATTCACCCGGGGCTTGGCCTATTGCATCTTTATTTTTGGCCAGAGCCTGGGCAGAAGCCGGAGATCAAGATAAGGTCATCAGGGTAGTGGAATGGTTGAATACGATTCCCGGGGCGGTTTCCGGAGCCTGGTTTGAATTTTATGGAAATAGGCTGTCGCCTCCCTATCCTCAGGTGGGTATTCTCCCTTGGACCTGGGCCGAAATGCTGCTGCTTTTAATCAGTCATTTTATCGGTCTTAATCTAAAGGAAAATTCTATCCTCATTAAACCCTTTTTTCCTCAGGGAGTCGATCACATGGAGACAATAGTCTGGATCAGAGGGAAGCGTTTCACGCTTACTTTGGAGAAGGGGCCTTCTGCTCTTAAGGGGCAGATTAAGACTAACGGCTTGATCCTGAAATCGTCTCTTCAGGAGATCGAATTGGCTTATCCTGATAAAGATATAAATTTACATGCTTTGTTTTGACCTCATGGCTTGAGTTGATATAATTTAGTTGACCTCTTTGCCGGCATCTAATATGAATGATATAGGCTGACCAGGAGATAAAAACTATGAATATACTTCATCTTGTTTGCAACTCTCATATTGATCCTGTTTGGTTATGGAAGTGGGAAGAAGGAGCGGCCGAGGCTCTGACCACCTTCCGTACGGCAGCGCGCTTTTGTGATGAATTCGAGGAATTCGTATTTTGTCACAATGAGAGCCTTCTTTATAAATGGGTTGAAGAATTGGAACCTGAGCTGCATGAAAAGATCAAGGGATTGGTTGAACAAAAGAGATGGCATATCATGGGCGGGTGGTTTCTGCAGCCGGACTGCAATCTTCCCAGCGGGGAATCCTTGGTAAGGCAAATATTGACCGGGAAGAAATATTTTATGCAAAAATTCGGCTATGAACCTGAAACTGCTGTGAATCTTGACCCCTTCGGGCACTCACGGGGATTAGTCCAGATTTTAAAAAAATCCGGATATAAATACTACCTTTTCTGCCGGCCTGATCCGGCAAATTTACCGCTTACCTCAGATGATTTTATTTGGGAAGGGTATGATGGGTCTGAAATTATGGCTCATCGTGCTCCCAATCATTATAATTCAGAACAAGGTCTAGCCAAGGATAAAATTTTAAACTGGCTGAATCAAAATAAAGATAAAAAGTTCGGTCTGCTTTTGTGGGGAGTCGGCGACCACGGCGGAGGGGCTTCCCGGGAAGATCTACATCAGATCCGTTTTTTGACTAAAGAGCAGAAAAAATGGGAGATCCGCCATTCACGGCCTGAGGATTATTTTTCGGCTTTGGAAAAATATAAAAATCAACTTCCCCAATATAAAAAAGATCTGAATCCCTGGGCTGTAGGCTGCTACACCACCATGGCCAGGATAAAGCAAAAACACCGGCATCTGGAAAACTCCTTCTTTTTTACGGAAAAGATCTCCTCCCATGCCGCCATGCAGAATCTGATAGAATATCCTTACACAGAACTCCAAGCCGCACTGCAAGATCTGCTTTTCTGTGAATTTCACGATATCCTGCCGGGCTCTTGCATACCTGAGGTTGAGGAACAGGCTCTGCAAAAAATGGATCATGGGATGGAAATCTTATCGCAGCTTAGATTCAAAGCATTTATGTCATTGCTGAGCGGTGAGCCTTCGGCGGATGAAGGTGAATATCCTATTTTTGTCTATAATCCTCATCCGTTTGCTGTTAAAGAAGATGTGGTGTGTGAACTGCAGCCCTACCAACCGAACTGGGAGAAAGGTACTCTACTGGTTCCGGAAGTTGAGGATGAAAACAACCGAATACTTCCTTCGCAGGTGGAAAAAGAAAGCAGTAATATAGCAGATGAATGGAGAAAACGGGTTGTCTTCCCCGCTGTTTTATCTCCTGGTAAGATGCAGAGGTTTTCCTGCCGGTTAAGGAGGATCGAGACTGACCCGGAATATAGCAAGTTCAAAAAATCAGTGTTCCAGAGCAGCGGAGCTGAAATAATAGAGATGACAGCAGATCAAGCCAAAGCTGCAATCAACCGGACTTCAGGACTTGTGGATGCTTTTGAGGTTCAAGGAAGGCCGCTTCTTCTTCCCGGCAGTTTCCGATGTCTGGTCATGGAAGACTATGCGGATCCCTGGGGCATGATGGTCGATTCTTTCCGTAATGTAGTGGGTCAGTTTATACTTTTAGATGAACAGGAGAGTGCGGAACTGGCAGGGCTTAATCACCGGAAATTAGAACCTGTCAGGATCATAGAGGATGGACCTGTCCGCATGATAGTCGAAGCGTTATTTAAATATAATCATTCATTTTTATGTCTTCGATACAACTTATCGAAGAGAAACAGTATGTTGGGTTTGGAGCTAAGGATCTACTGGAATGAAAAGGATAAGATGTTGAAATTGTCTGTTCCTACGACTCTCTCAGACGGTATCTGCCGGGGACAGGTGGCATACGGAGTTCAGGAATTCATGGTGCCGGAAAAAGAATCCATAGCCCAAAAATGGGTTGGTCTATGGAATAAAGATAATTCTGTTGGAGTCGCTGTTATCAATGACGGCACATACGGTTTTGATCATCATAACGGCGAACTTAGATTATCGCTTCTGCGTTCAGCCGCTTATGCCGCCCATCCGGCTGGTCCGGGAAAACCGCTCGTTCCTCAAGATAGATTCGAACCCAGGATAGATCAGGGAGAAAGGATATTCCATTTTTGGATCGAAGGGGGGAAAGGGGATTCGTTATGGAAGCGTCTGAACCGTGATGCCATGGTTAAAAATGAAAAACCGTTTGCTCTGTGTTGTTCGCCTCCGGGTAGCGGGAGAAAGACAGTGCCGGGGATCCGTCTGGATGATGACTGCATACTTCTGACTACGGCAAAATATGCAGAGGATGCTTCCCGGCTGATCCTCCGTCTTTTTGAACCTACCGGCAAAAAACGAAAGACGCAGGTTAACATTCCGGTTCTGGATCTGACCTTTCAGATAACGCTTAAACCTTTCGAGATAAAAACCATGGCGGTTGATCTGAATACAAAACAAATATTTGAGGCCGACCTTTTGGAAAGACCGCTCACTTAGATCAGCTATAAGATATCGATAATTGATTCTTGATCGATCCAGGAATAAAATAAATAAATGCACTCTGACATTAACTCCTCGAAAAAGAAACCTGTTGCAGTGATCTTGGTGGGGATCGGCGGTATGGGTTTTTTTTATTTGAAATCCTTGTTAGAGGATTTTCATCCCCATTTGGTTAGTCTTCAGGGAACGGTCGATCCCTATCCGGAAAGATCCGGATTGTTTCCGGAATTAAAGATTTTAGACATTCCGGTTTTTTCTACTCTGGAAGATCTTCTTCAACACCAGCCTTCGCCGGAATTGACTATTATTTCATCCCCCCTTCACTTCCATGTGAGACAAAGCTGTATGGCTTTACAAAAGAAAAGTCATGTTTTATGCGAAAAACCTTTAGCCGTGACCGTCCAAGATGCCGACCGCCTTATCCAGTTGGAGAAGCAGACCGGAAATTGGGTCATGATTGGTTATCAATGGTCCTTTTCAGATGCCATTCAATCATTAAAAAAAGATATACTGAAGGGACTTTTTGGCCGGCCCTTGAGGTTTAAAAGCCTTTGTCTATGGCACCGCGACCTGAAATATTACAGACGCTGTGATTGGGCGGGTAAAATAAAAGCCCATGACGGGAGCTGGATTCTTGACAGCCCAGCCAATAATGCCATGGCGCATTATCTGCATAATCTTTTATTTCTGGCCGGAGATTCTCAAGACACCAGCAGTTCTCCGGTAGAGATAACCGCGGAGGCTAATCGTGCTTATCCGATCGAGAGTTATGATACAGTAGCCTGCCGTGCCTTTACTCAAAACCAGATCGAAATATTGTTTTATGCCTCCCATGCAGTAAAGGATGATCAGGGGCCTATGTTTCAATTAGAATTCAGTGAGGCCAATGTCGGATATGATGCTTCAAAAGGAATCATTGAAGCGGTCAGCAAACAGGGAAAGGTAAAGAAATACGGTTCGCCTGATATTTGCCCCATGAAAAAATTGAATTATGCTGTCCAATCCGTCAGAAAGAAATCACCGGTACTATGCGGATCAGAAGCAGCCCGGGCACAAACGCTTTCGATCAACGGGATCCAGGACTCTCTCTCCGGTATCACGGATTTTCCAAAAGATATGATCGAAAAAGAATCCAAGACAAGCAGGAATGTCAGGGGATTGGAAAATCTGCTTGCCCGCTGTTATCAAAACAATACACTTCCTTCAGAAGCAGGGTTGACCTGGTCAAAAAGGGGGAAAAGGATAGATCTGCATACCTATGCTTATTTTCCCGGGGGATCGGACCCTGTTGCTCATGAGGAGAGAAAGTGAGATCACGTCAATTAGTCGAAAAAACCCTTGAGTTTGATTCTCCCACCCGTATTCCCAGGCATGTCTGGCTTTTACCCTGGGCAGAGAAAAAATATCCTGATTTTATTAAGAAGCTTAGAAGAGATTACCCTGATGATATCGTGATTGCTCCGGCTGCATACAAAACCCAGATTCCGGTGACAGGAGACAGATACAGTAAAGGTATATATGTCGATGAGTGGGGGTGTGTTTTTTCCAATGAACAGGAAGGCATAATCGGGATCGTTAAAAAACCTTTGATCGAAGATTGGCAGGATGTCTATGATTTTCAACCACCGGTATCCCTGCTGGAAGTGGATCGGGAAGCAGTCAATAGATTTTGCCGGTCTACAGATAAATATGTTTTATCAGGTTCGATCCCACGACCGTTTGAGCGGTTCCAATTTATAAGAACCATGGAACAGGCTCTAATGGATCTTATACTTCAACCCCCGG
>CAZLBV010000048.1:0-13163 GCA_964557845.1 uncultured Eubacteriales bacterium
AAAATTATTTTTATTCTTTAGGTGCATGAATAGTTAGAACCGGTATAGAGGCTAACCTGACTACTTTTTCAGCCACAGAGCCGAAAACAAAGTGCTTCCAACCAGTCTCACCGTGAGTTGAGATAACGATCAGATCAGCATCTTCTTTTTCTGCAGTCTCCGTGATCTCTCGGGCAGCATCTCCTTGCTTTATAACAGAAACAGTTTTTATTTTTTTGGGCACCTTTGTATTGAGTACTTCTTCCATAGATTTTTTGGCAGATTTTTCCATCTCTTCCTGATATAAACTCACATTGAATCCACTGGGTCCGGTAGGTCCGGCAATTACCGGTAAGATCGGCAGCACATGCACAACATATAAAACAGATGAAAATTTTTCCGCCAGCTCTCCGGCTGCTTTCAATGCTTCGTAAGAAGGCTCACTAAAATCAGTCGGCCAAATGATTTTTTTAAATGGTAACATTTTTTTCTCCTATTTTTATTTACTTTTTGAATGCGTTGTTCTTTATGGATCTTTTGTAGAAAAATCTATTAACTTTTAATCATTATTGAGGAATGGTTAGTGTAGCGAAAAATGTATTCTGGCCTCTTCGCACCAGTAAAGCCACGACATCTCCCTCTTGTAAACTTCTGATGGTTTTTTCAAAATCATCTTCGGTTCTCACCGGCTTACGATCGACCTCTTTGATCAAATCGCCTCTTTGCAGGCCAGCCCGGGAAGCAGGACTTCCTGATATTACACTGGTAATAACCACTCCACTCTCGTTTACATACCCAAGCTGTTGGGCGATATTTGGGGATAAAGTCTGCACATCCAGTCCCAATTTCCGGCTTGAAGTGCCTTCACTCTTTCTTTGTGCTCTGGTATTTTCCCCTTCTTCCTGTCTTTCTCCTAATTTCATAGTTAATTCTTTTTCTTCTCCATCTCGAATAACAACAACTTTAACAGAAGTTCCTGGATCTGTCTGAGCTACTAAGTTCTTCAGCTGCGTACCATCATCAATATCTTGCCCGTTATATTTAACGATCACATCTCCACGCTGCATTCCTGCCTGTGCTGCAGGTCCGTCGGCAACGATATCAGAGACTATTGCCCCTTTACTGCTTTTAAGATCTAAAGCTTCAGCCAGTTCTTCAGTTAAATCCTGGAGCCATACGCCCATATAACCTCGAACAACTCTCCCTTTAGAGATAAGTTGATCCATGACTTCTCTGGCCATATTTGCAGGGATAGCAAATCCGATCCCGATGTTACCTCCGGTAGGACTGGCGATCGCCGTATTGATCCCAATAACATTTCCATTCAGATTCGAAAGCGCGCCTCCGCTGTTACCGGGATTTATAGATGCATCTGTCTGAATAAAATCTTCATATTCAGCTAAACCAACAGAAGAACGTCCTTTGGCGCTGATAATCCCAGCTGTGACCGTATGCATCAATTGAAAAGGATTACCGATAGCTATAACCCATTGACCAACACTGATATTATCAGAATCTCCAAAAGTCGCAACTTTTAGACCTTTGGCATCGATCTTTATTACAGCCACATCGGTAGGAGGATCACTGCCGATCACTTCAGCATCATATCTTGTATTGTCATCTATCATTACAGATAACTTTTCTGCTTTTTCAACCACATGGCTATTGGTCAAGATATAACCATCTTCAGTGACGATCACTCCGGAGCCTAAACTTCGGATGGTTCGTCTTTGTGGTTGCTGCTCTGGAGCACCAAAAAATCTTCTGAAAAACTCATCCCCAAAAAAATCTCTGAAAGCATCATCCGGAAATCCAAAGTTCCTAGAAACACTGACTTCTTGTTCAGCAATAATGGAAACCACAGAAGGACTGACCTCAAGGGAAGCATCTCTAAATGCCTGACTTATCTGGTGTACCGGATTTTCATTCTGTTCTTCTACCGATACAGCTACTGCTGGGGATGCCTCCTCCACTTCTTGCTTTTCTTCACCGGAAAAACATCCAAGATTTGAGGCCAGTAAAAAACCTCCCAAAAAACTTAAGATCACAGCGGTTATGAAAAACTTCCCTAAAGTAGTGTTTTTTTTAACGTAAGTCATTATATATTCTCCTTTAATATTGCTTTGTTAATCAAATCATTACCAATATTTCGGTCTGCCGTAAAAATCATAAAGCCGTTCTTCATACTCACGGTTGACCGGGGCAGAAGGATCATAATCCGGGCTTTTCTTGATCATTTCCTTGGACAGATCAATAAAGACCTTCGACTCACTCCAGCTTATGTGATCGATCCATCCGGGAGATACGAGTACCTTTCTTCCCGGCAGCCAGTTTCTGATATCGATCACCATATAACGAATAAACCAATCTGCATCGTCAATAATGAATTCTTCAACATGACCGATCTCACCATCGCTGGCCTGGATATGATATCCGGTGACCTCCCGCACACTCCTTAGATGAGAATCGGCATCCTGAAGCTCCTTTTCAGCTTCCTCATTGTCCTCTAAAAGCTCAACCGGAGGCGCCACCCCAGGGGGAGGAGCTGCCCAATAAGGCACCCAAGTGTAGTGTTCATGGAGTTTTATTTCTTCCTGCCGGGAAACAGGAAGTTGTGTGGTCATGTCCGGACAATTTCTTATTTGATCTCGGGAAAGGTTCACAGCTACGGACATTGTTTTCCATTCTGGCTCTCCGACAACAGAGGGTATAAGCAGAACTTTCCGGCCTGGAATCCATGTCCCCAGATCTACGACAAAATAGCGAATTGTCCAGATCTCATCATCAAAAAAGAAATCATGGACCCTGCCTATGTTTCCGTCGGTTGCAGAAATTTTATATCCCTTAATCTCTTTACTGCTTCTAAGCATTTCCCTTCCTCCTTATATTATTATTCTTAAGACAATCAACATCTAAATAAATCCAATTCATTTCAGTTTATTTAACTACAAGAAACATGCCAAATCAGGGTATTTTTTTATGGGAATAATTTAGGGAAAACAGTTGTAGTAATGAATTTAAACGGAGGGAAATTAAAGACTCAGTCCTATTTTACAGGAAAAATATTTGCCAGACCGGAATAAAAAACTTGGTTTTCTATTTAGCTTCCAAAAATGATCACATTCAGTATTTATTCTTCATCATCATCAGCTATCTTTCGGTCCATTTTTTCCTCAGCCCACTTTTCCATTGATTCAGAATAATCTTTTTCTGGTTTTTTGATTTTCTCAGATTCCTTTTCATGAGCGGCCAGGATTTTCTTTTTCATTCTTGATACCTGCTTTTTATTCATCCACTTTAAGAAAACAACATAGTAACGGACCAGTATTCCGGCTATAAAAGCAACCGCAACGATCAAAATTAGGGGCACTTCATTCAATCCCCAGGTCAAGAATTGAATTGAAGTATTTTGAGTCAGGTTCGATCCTAAAAAAATCCCAAATGCCACTAAAATTATCCCCGGAATTAAATATCTAATGACCCACATTATTCAACTCCTTTTTCTAACCTGTCATATTCATAAAAATGCCAATTAAATATTTAACAATTATTTACCCTGTGTTTGCAATACTTTTTTCTGTCCCAGAATAAATTTTAATTGAAAATAACCAATGCCTGGAATTATAAATCCTGGATATAGAAATGGAGTAAATTGCTTCTCAAATCTATTGCTAATATCCAGATAAGGAACCTCCTGCTCCTCTTATAAATAGATCGGCGATCACGAATACGGTAACAACAAAGGTTACTCCTGCCAGGATCAGAACAAAAATATTCTCCCTTTGATCCCTTTTAGGAAATAAGATCTGCAGCATCCTGGTCATAATATAAAGGCCAACCATTAAACCTATTTCGGGAATCATATTTCCTCCTTTCAAATTTAAGCCAAAGAATGGATTTCATCTTTAACCATTTCTCTTGAAGATAAAAAAGTATGTATCAAAATTGCGGTTAATTTACTGGTTCGATTGTCGATATCCACATTTGGATTAACCTCAGTAAACTCAACCACTCCAAAAGGTGTATGTCGCCCTGCAATTTCCTTGGGGTCATGAGGGCTCCCCAACAGATCATGGTTTAGTCTTTCAGTCTTTTCGAATAAAAACATAATCTTTTCCCAATAAAGGTATAGAGGTTATTTACTTTGAGTCAGTTCTATCATCAGTTTTCGGGCCGATTCCTGGGATTCCAGGTAATATTTTGCATGGGTTGGGCTGGGAGTGATCTTGATGGAATAAGCCTTATCCGGCATAATTTTAAAGATATCTTCATCACTCCAATCTTCGCCCAAGACAAGAATAAAATCCCAGTTATTCTCTATCAGCCACTGTCTAACACCATTTCCCTTGTCCATCCCCTGTACCCTTACATCCACCACCTTGTTGCCATGGGTCACCTGAAGGCCGGTGTTGGCTAAAAAATCACTGAGGTAATCAAACAGCTCACTGGCACTCATATTTCCAAGTTCGGGATCCGATTTTTGATAATTCCAGGCCAGAACAAACTCTTTTTCATCGATAAAAGATCCGGGGACACGGACAACAAAATCATTAAACACCGGTTTTATCTCATTTTTCCAATCAGTGGAAAAACTTACCAATTTCTCCCAATCCGAGTGGATATTCTTCTTTATCCAAATACCCTGTTCAGCCATCAATCCACAAGGAAATCCCCGGCATAGATTATCCATTTCTTTATGGTCACTTCGGCTCATAAGTACGATCGTATTGCCGGAATCTTCAGCCAATTTCTTAAGTGATTTTATCCAAGGCTTAGCAAGATTCAGCTCCTTCAGTTTAGATTTAGATGCACCGGAAAGACCATCGATATTTAATATCAATAGTCGATTTTCACTCTTTCTGTAATCATCAATGATTTTATTTTCAATCTCTTTATCAATTTTTTCATATTCTCTAATTGACTGGAATTTTTTGACTTCAATGATCCTACGAATGAAATTATGGGTCCAATGAAAGACATCATAATCTTTAAGCCGTTTCCGCATGATCTTCATTCTTCCACTCTGTTCATTCAGGCTCATTTCCAGAGCTTTTTTCAACGCAGATGATATATCTTGTTTATCATTTACATTTACCAAGACAGCCTCACCCAGTTCAAAAGCAGCACCTGCTGTCTCACTCAGGATCAGGACTCCTTTATTATCAGATCTGGCAGCGACATATTCCTTAGCGACTAAATTCATTCCATCCCGAATCGGGCAGACCATGGCCACATCCGCGGATGCATATAACGGCATGAGTTTTTCAAAGGGAAGCGACCTATACATATAATGAATAGGCATCCAGCCAGGCCTACCGAAGCTGCCGTTGATCTTTCCCACCAAACGCTCTACTTCTTCTCTAAGGAGCTGATAATTCTTGACCTGAGTTCTAGACGGCACACATAACATGAGATAAACAAACCGGTTATGCCATTCCGGATGCTCATTAAGAAACTGCTCTAAACCTTCCAGACGGTTGGGAATGCCCTTGGTATAATCAAGCCGGTCAACCGACAAGACGATTTTTCTATCGGGTGCTCCGAGTTTTTTCTTGAAATCAATAATTTCTTTTCTGGTGTTAGAATTGTTTATAAGGCTTTCTATATTCCGGTAATCGATACCCATGGGAAAATTTTCAACCTTAACGACCCTGTTTTTAATATTAATAAAGCCGAATTCATGTTCATACCCAAGCAGCCGTAGAACACTGCTTAGAAAATGACGGGCATATTCATAGGTGTGAAAGCCGATGAGATCGGCTGCAATCAATCCTTCAAGTATCTGATTTCTCCAGGGAAGCAGCCTGAATATTTCAGATGATGGAAAAGGAATATGTAAAAAAAATCCAATCGAGCTTCCAGGAAAATTTTTTCTCAAAAGAGCCGGCAACAGCATAAGATGATAATCATGGATCCAAAAAAGATCTTTGGGGCCTGCTAGCTCAAGAATCTTTTGAAGATATTGATTATTGATTTTTCTATAGGCTTCCCATTCTGTTCTTTCGAAAGTACAGTAACTGGAAAAGTAATGAAATAATGGCCAAATAGTCCTGTTGGAAAATCCATAATAAAATTTGCTTAGGTCAGAAGGACGAATAAAAATAGGATAGCTTTGATGCTTGTTCTCCAAAATTTCACTGATCTCTTTCCGTTCATTGGGATTCGATGTCCAATAACCTGGCCAACCTATAAATTTAACTTCTCCATATTCCTGGAGCACGCGCAGCATTGCCGCCAATCCTCCCGGACTCTGAGTTATCTTAAGATCCTTTTTTCGCTTGGAAATGTTTACAGGCAGCCGGTTGGCCACCACAAAAACCCTCCCCTCAAATAACATTTCATTATTCATATAATTTCCTAATTTCCTAATTGGATATTCAATTATTATCATTATAAAGCAAAGAACATGCCAAGAGAAATCAAAATATTCTCTTCTGGAAGAAAACCGCCCTAGGAGGATAAGGAAAACTCAAAGTCCGGAATCAGGATGTATCCCATGTCTTGCGAATTTGGACAAATTCCACCCAGACAAGACAATGCTGAAAAACAACTATGCTGCGGAAGCTTAGTTTGCATTAACAAATTTTATGCCTTATATTAATTAATATAAATTTACAGATCGTATGCTCTACTAATGGATACATTTTCCGGGACAGAAAAAAAAACAATCGTGGGTATCAGCGGCAGTCCGAGGATTGGAGGAAATACCGACATAATTCTGGAAAAAGCATTGGAAGGAGCCCGGTCTGCTGGGGGGAAAACAAAAAAAATAATCTTGAATGACCTTGACCTTTTACCATGCCAGGAAATTGAATACGAAGAAGTCAGTGAAAATGGTTACTCTGTTATCCATGACGATATATATAATATTTATCATGCGATCCAGGAATGTCATGCTCTTATCCTTGCCTCTCCTATTTTTTTCGGAAGCATTTCCGCTCAAACCAAAATCATGATCGATCGATTTCAAAGTGTATGGGTCTCGAAAAATTTATTGAATAAACAAATATTTACCCAGAAAAAGCCGGGAGCCTTTTTCTGCACCGCTGCATCCCATAGGAAAGATTTCTTTGAGAATGCCCGTTTTATCGTTAGAAATTTCTTCTTCAGTATTAACGTGAAATATGAATTCGACCTCTTTTGTTCTGGGGTAGATAAAAGAGGCGATATTCTCTACCAAACAGAGTGCCTCTTGGATGCCTTCGAATCAGGGTACAAAATTATGCAGGCATCCAAATGAACTCAATTACGAATTTTCGAATGATATATTCATTTTTTCTTGGATTCAGCTCCTTTTAAGACCTTGACCTTCTTGGGTTTTAACTCTGGTTTTTTGGGCATGGTGACTTTCAAAAGACCATTATCATATTCTGCTTTAACCTTTTCCTGATCAATGTAGGATGGAAGTGTGAAGGAACGAAAAAAAGAACCATAAGACCTTTCGATCCGGTGATAATCATCTTTTTTGGTTTCTTCTTCAAACTCTCGCTTTCCGCTGATGCTTAGAGTATTTCCATCAATATTCACTTCGACATCTTCTTCCTTTAATCCTGGCAGCTCAGCGGTCAATACAAGATTCTTATCAGACTCATGAATATCAACTACTGGTGACCATATTCCTGATTTAATATCAGTATCTTCCTCTCTTCCAGTAAAAGTTTCATTAAAAAGCCTGTTCATTCTTTCTCTAAAAGTTTCCATTTCTCTTAACGGATCCCAACGAATAATTGCCATAATATACCTCCTTGATCAGTTTATTTAACCTGCATCACATCGAACTAACTACCAAATCAATTTTAATGTCTTATCCCTCGATGTTGATTAATCAGGTTAAAAAGATAAAGTGCAAATAATATGCCAATAATTTTTTTATCAAGTAAGGAAAATGATCCTGGTAACCCTTGCAATTTCTGCAGATAAAGTCTTATAAAAATAGATGGAATCTTATGCCGCAGAACTCATTTATAACCAATAATCAATCCCAGTATTTTGGCCGCCCATAATAATCGTAAAGTCTTTCCTCTATTTTACGATTGACAGGTTTTGAGGGATCGAACTCAGGACTATTTTTAATCATTTCCCGAGTAAGTTCGATATAAACCTTTTCAGCTCCCCAACTGATTCTCTCGATCCATTCCGGCGATATTAAAACTTTTTTTCCCGGGAGCCAATCCTTGGTATCTATGATCATGTATCTTATTACATTAACGACATCTTCAATGATAAAATCTTCCACATGTCCTATCTCTCCGTCTTTTGCTTCAATCTGGTATCCTTTGACTTCTTTTGTGCTTCTTAGATGAGAATCATGCTTTTTCGGTTTTTCTTTTTTTTCTCTACTTACTGCAAGTTTGCTTGGTACCGGTGGCACTGAACCGACTTTTTGAGGCGTTAAATACAACCAGTAGGGTGCCTGTTTATAGTACTCATAGAGGCGTGTTTCGTGCTGCCGGGAAACAGGTTTATCCAATTCAATATCCGGACATTTCTCAATCTGATCTCTATTTAGAGACACAGGAAATGTTTGGGTCTCCCAATTTGCCTGGCCTAAAAGAGAAGGGATAATGAGGACTTTTTTCCCTGATAACCAGCTTCCGGTGTCTGCAACCATATAACGGATTATCCATGTTTCATCATCAAAGTAAAAATCATGAACTTTTCCGATATCACCATCCAATGCCTGGATCTTATATCCCAATAATTCCTTAATGCTGCGCAGCATATTTAACCTCCTAGAATTATTTCTTATTGGATTGTCTAAAATAAAATCTGTTTAAATCTATTTATAAAGAAAGCAATAATTATGCCAAGAATACTATTTTTTTCTTTTTATATTTATTATAATATTCTTATTTAGATGCAACGAAATCCTACTACATTTAGTTATATATATGCTATGGAAATACAAGATTTATTGAAAAAAAAATTGTTACCCAACGAAAAGCAAGAGGAAGTGTACAATCTTTTTGCCAAAGACCTTAAGGAGCACAAGGTTGAATTAAAGAGTTTAAGGTCTATATCAGAAAAGGAGATGAAAAAGGAAGAAGATTTTTCTATCTCATCTTTTCCTGTTATAAAACAAGATCCAAAGAAGAAAATCAATCAAATAAAGAAAAAAAATAAAGAGATGATCTTCGATGGGCTCGAAAGCACAACGGATCTTATAAGGCTTTATTTAAAGGAAATTGGGACTACAAACCTCCTAACTAAAGAAGGGGAAATCTATTTAGCCCAACAGATCGAACTCGGGCGTAATTTGATCATAAGATATCTTTCACGAACAAAAAATGCGATGCATGCAGTTCTGGCTGTTAAAGAAAAGATTGAAAATGACCCACAGATATTGAAAGATATCTTTGAAACTGAATTTGAAACCGAAAAAGACCTTATCAGGAAGAGCAAAAAGATCTTAAATTCGCTAGACCATATCGAGAGTATGATCTCGGACACTCAAGCAGTATCTGCAAAAGAAAAAAGATCATTTGCTTTTAAACGAAAGATCATTAAGATCAGCCATTTAATTCAAGATCTTCACTTAGGCTTTTCTTTTTGGGAAGGGATTATTGGGCTTTTTCATTATAATTACCAGATACTCTATTCTTTAGAAGAAGCCAGAGCAGAAATAGCGCACATAATTTCCAGTTCGAAAGAAACAACTAAAATCAAATTTTTGAAAAAAAATCTGGCAAAAATTAAAAAGCTGCAAAAAAAATATGCTAAAGAAATGGGTATGGATTGGCCACAACTAAAAATAATCCATCAGAAGATCATCAAAGGGAAAAAGATCAGAGAACAAGCGAAACAGGAACTGGCCGCAGCGAATCTAAGGTTAGTAGTATCCATCGCGAAAAAATATTTAAACCGGGGATTGAGTTTTTTGGATCTTATTCAGGAAGGGAATATCGGCTTAATGAGAGCGGTAGAAAAATATGACTATAGAAGAGGAAATAAATTCTCCACCTATGCCACCTGGTGGATCAGACAATCAGGAACCCGCGCGATCTCTGATCAGGCCCGTACTATTAGAGTTCCTGTTCATATGGTAGAGACCATCCAAAAATTTAAAAAGATCACCCAATCGCTATTCAATGATAAGGGAAGAGAACCGACTTGTGAAGAGATTGCTGAAAAGATGGATCTGCCTGAAGAAAAAATTCGAAAGATCATGAAATACACAATGGAACCATTGTCTCTGAATATGCCCATTGGTGAGCATGAGGAAAGCCATCTTTCAGATTTTATTGAAGAAAAGGATTCTATTTCTCCTGAAGACAGCGCTATTCATTCCCGCTTACAGGTTCAGATAGCAGCAGCTTTTGAAAAATTGACCGAAAGAGAAATTGAAGTGTTAAAACTGCGCTATGGTTTGTTCGATACAAAAGAACATACTCTGGAAGAAGTCGGAAAAAAATTCAATGTGACCCGTGAAAGAATCCGTCAGATCGAGCTCAAAGCCATAAATAAAATCAGAAATTCCCGGCACAAAGAATTTCTTGAATCCTATACCCCACAGTATAATTAATTATCTGGGCCCGACCCCGAATAATTTATAAAACACCGATCTCTTTGAGGAGGTAATCAACTCCGCCGAATTTTTGCGTGACCCAAAGGACATATCGGATATCCACAGCGATCGATCGGCTGTAATCCTCACTCCAGGCATAATCATTGATGGTGGCTTCAAAGGCTCGGTCGAAATTTACTCCTACCAGCTCCCCTCTGGCATTGAGTACCGGGCTTCCGGAATTGCCGCCGGTGGTGTCCATATCGTAAAGAATGCAGGTGGGAACGCTGTTCAGTTCTTCATGAGCGAAACGGCCGTAATCTTTGGCTTCATAGAGTTCGAAGATCTTCTTAGGGGTGTCAAAGGGCTCTTCTCCGGTTGATTTCTCGATCACTCCATCCAGGGTTGTTATAGGCCGGTAATAGATAGCATCAGTCGGCGAATATCCCCGGATCCTTCCGAAAGTAAGGCGGAGGGTGCGGTTGGCATCGGGCACAAAATCCTGCGCCAGAAACTCTCTTTTTATATCGATGAGCTCTGCATAAAGCTGGTCCAGGGCGCCTCTTCTGGCTTTTTCGATCTCATCCAGCTGCTTGTATTCAGGATAAAGAACTTCTGCCAAGTGGAAAAACGGTGAATTCAGGCTTTTGAGGGCCTCAGGGCTTTTGCCCAGGGCATTTTCCAGGGCCCCCTCGTCTATGATCTTTTTTTCAGCATAGGCTTTCTCGATAAAAGCATCGATCGTTTTTTCATCGAAGTTTTCTCCCAGTACAGAATCCAGCGCTTCTATCCGGTGATCCTGTGGGAGCCGGGAGGCCCGCATTAAAAGCTCTTTAAATATCACCTTGTCGGTCGGCTCATAATAATTCTGCATGGCAAGTTTCAAGCGCCTTACTGTCAGGGGATAATTCCTCTCCATATAAGCAGATTCCCGCTCCAGATCCTCTTTTTGTCTCTCCAGAGCGGCTTCATACACGGTATAGCCAAAGTTCAGCATATTCACGCTCCGGGTTAAATAACTCATGATCATTTCATATTCCGCTCGGCTGCGAAGCTCTGAATAAACATTGCTGATCTCATCTAATATACGGCCGTATTTCGCTTTACGCTCAGCCTTTTCTTCAATATACTGCTGCAGCCTTTTCTCCTCTTGTTGCTTTTTTTCCACCAGGCCCAGTCTTTTCATCCCGATCAGCTTGCCTCTATAATTTTTCATGGTATTGGACAGCCCCTTGATGCGGCTTAGATGTTTGATGGCCACGGCGCGGTCATGTTCACCCATTTTCTCCATTACATCGATCTGCCAGGCATACCAATCAGCCACATACGGCATCCTTATATCTTCTTCATAGTCTAGGTAGTAGGAGGTTTGATGGCGGTACGTCCGGCCGGGATAACCCAGGATAAAGACAAAATCACCTTCTTTAACCCCTTCGGGAGCTACTTTGATTACTCTTTTGGGGCGGTAGGGAACATTTTTCTCGGAAAAATCAGCAGGAGAGCCATCCGGCGCCACATAAGCCCGCATAAAGGAAAAATCTCCGGTGTGGCGGGGCCACATCCAGTTGTCCTCTTCACCCCCGAATTCTCCGATGGAGCGGGGCGGTACATAGACCAATCGGATGTCTCTTAGATAAGTATAGACAAACAGAACATAGGTTTTGCCGGTAAACATCTCAGCCACTTCAGCCCGTTTGCCAGGGTTGTTTTTTTCGATGTCGGCAATGATCTCCTTGATCCTTTTTTCAATAGCCTTGGTCCTCTCTGCCAGATCCATATCCGGTTTGACGGCATCCAGCACCTGACCGGATACATCCTGGTAGGAATCGGTGATACGGGCGGTCATTCCCTTGGCTTCGATCTCTTCTGTACGGGTGGGGGCTAAAAATCCCTCACGGACATAGTCTTTTTCAGCGGAGCTGGCAGCCTGAACCGCCCCATAGGCGCAGTGGTGGTTGGTGATGATCAATCCTTCCGGAGATATAAAGGAGGCGCTGCACCCGCCGACCTGGACGATGCCGTCGATCAGGCTCAAGCCGTCAGGATTGTAGATTTCTTTGGGGGATATCTCCAGGCCCTTGGTTTTTAGGTCCAGCTTATGGATCTCGCTTATCGGCCACATGCCCTCATCGGCAAACAAGACAAGTGTCACAACGATCAAGCATACAGCCACTATCCCAATTTTCCAGTGTTTTTTATTCATCCATCTCTCCTTGCGAATTTTTTATTATTCTAATTTAGAATTCTGGTGACATCAACCTTAATTTTGCCGTTAATTATCAAGCGGATGATCTCAGGCTCTTATTTAAAATAGAATAATTTATTTTAGCAAATCAATGAAGCTTGATGGCCCCAGAATTCATCCTAATAAAAAAAAGGCTTGACAAATAGATACTATTGTATTATTGTATTAATACAATTAGAATCTACCGAGGTTGATATGTTTAGATTAAATATCGATTACGGATCAGCGGTGCCTATCTATGAGCAGGTCTGCCAGGGAATAAAGCTGGAAATATTGGCAGGAAGGCTCAAGGATGGCGACCTGATGCCGCCCATTCGGGAGCTGGCGAAGATCCTCAAATTAAATCCCAACACTGTAGCAAAAGCATATGACAATTTGGAAAAGGACGGATTGGTTTCCAGCAAACGGGGCAGCGGCAATTGGATCAGTTCCAGA
>CAZLBV010000049.1:0-2821 GCA_964557845.1 uncultured Eubacteriales bacterium
ATGAACACCAGTATAAAAATATGTCTTATAGTGAGGAGGTCATAAAAAATCTTAATCGTAAGGATCTACAAGATTTTTATACAGATCATTATTTTGCTGATAGAGCTTCTTTAGTTATGACGGGAAACTTAAACCTTTCAGTAGCATCCAATAAAGTAAGCCGCCACTTCAACCGATGGAGAAAATCAGGTCAGGAGAAAAAGATGATCCCTCCTCCTGAAACCCAGAAGAAAACTACATACTGCTTTCTTGATATGCCAATGGAAAAAGACGCCACGATCTATATCGGTAACATCCTTACTCCAATCTCAAATACAGATTATTTTTCTTATCTGGTATTAAATCAAATTCTTGGGGGAACAACCAATAGTAGGTTGTTTATGAAACTGCGTGAACAAAAAGCATATGCTTATTATGCCTTCAGTGCGGTAGAATTTTTTAATTCATGTGGAATATTCTATGTGAACGCTAGAGTCCGACCTGAAGTAACGGGTAATGCTATCCGGGATATCCTAAATGAGATGAAAGCAGTTGTCGATACTAAACTTCCTAATTATGAGATCGAACAATCCAAATCTTATTTGATCGGCAATTTCCCTATAAAATTAGAAAAACAGCAAGATATGTTGTTGAAATTAGCAGAGATACAAGCATTCGATCTGGGCGATTCCCACTGGAACAGATACTATGATACCGTTATGAGTATTGATGCAGAAAAGGTTTTTAATTTACCTCAAAAATCATCATTATTAACTCCTTTGGTCATTATAGTCGGGGATAAAAACATCCTTATTGAGCATCTTAAAGAATTGGATGAGGTTAATATCTACGATAAAAACGGAATCTTCCAATACACTATTAAAGGAGATGAAAATGAAACTAATTGAATGTGTACCTAACTTCAGTGAAGGAAAGGACTTAACCAAGATCAACGCGATCACCAAAGAGATAGAAACAACCTCCAACGTCAAACTGCTGGATGTCGACCCGGGAGAAACCACTAACAGAACTGTAGTTACTTTTATCGGCACCCCAGAAGCAGTTATGGAGGCGGCCTTTAAAGCAATAAAAAAAGCTTCTGAGGTTATCGACATGACTGTTCACCAGGGGGCCCACAGCCGGATCGGTGCTACAGATGTTTGTCCTTTTGTCCCAGTAACAGGAGCTACCATGGAGGATTGTATTCAATTGGCGCATGAATTGGGTAAGAAAGTAGCTGAAGAGCTCAAAATCCCGGTTTATTTGTATGAAGCGGCAGCACAAAAGGAAAACCGGAAAAACCTAGCCAATATCCGAATAGGTCAATACGAGGGTCTGGAAGATAAACTCAAAGATTCAGAGTGGGCACCTGATTATGGAGAACCTGTTTTCAATAAACGATCAGGGGCAACCGTGATTGGCGCCAGAGAATTTTTAATCGCTTACAATATTAATCTTAACACCTCTGACCGCAAATTAGCGCACCATATTGCCCTCAATCTTAGAGAACAAGGCAGGGCAAAAAGAGATGCTGAAGGTAATATCGTCAGGGATAAAGACGGAAAGGCGATCAAAACACCTGGAAAATTCCAAGAAGTAAAAGCTGTAGGGTGGTATATCGAGGATTACGGTATTGCTCAAATCTCAATAAATTTCACAAACTATAAAATCACACCACCACACATTGTTTTTGATGAGGCAATAAAAGAAGCCGAAGCAATTGGATTAAGGGTAACCGGGAGTGAACTTGTAGGATTAATTCCCAAGGAAGCTCTCTTACAGGCAGGCCTCTATTATCTAAAAAAACAAGGAAAAAGTTATGGCCTACCTGAAGAAGAACTCATCCGAACTGCGGTTCTCTCCTTAGGGCTTAATGATGTTGCTCCGTTTGACCCTCAGAAGAAAATTATTGAATATCAATTTAAAGAATTTGAGAGCTCGCTTTTAAACTTAAATCTAAGGGAATTTGCCAATGAATTATCGCTTGATTCGCCGGCACCGGGTGGAGGCAGCACTGCTGCCCTATGCGGTGCTTTATCTGCGGCTTTATCCTCGATGGTCTCAAATTTGACTATTGGTAAAAAAAAATATGAAAATGTTTGGGAATCCCTGACTCAAACAGCGGTAGAAGCACAAAAACTAAAAGACGATTTACTTCATTCTGTTGATCTTGACACTCAGGCATTCAACGAAGTGATGGCAGCCATGAAAATGATAAAAAAAACAGAGGAACAAACAAAACTTCGGAATGAAGCTTTGGAAAAAGCTTCAAAAAAAGCCACTCTGGTTCCTTTAAAAGTGATGGAACACTGTATTCAGGTTTTAGAGCTGGCAAAAACAGTGGCACTTCATGGAAACAAAAATTCAATCAGCGATGCCGGTGTTGCCGGTTTAATGGCTCAGGCAGGTGCAACCGGTGCTTATTACAATATTCTGATCAATTTACCCGGTATAGAGGATAAAAAATTCTGTTCTGAAATAAAATCCCAAGCCAATTCCTTAAAAAAGAAAGGTGATAAAATTTCAACCTCTATATCAGAAATAATCCAAGAACATCTAAAATGAATAAATTAAGAGACATAGGAAACCGGATCAAACTGATTAAGGGAAACATTGCGCTACTCAATGTTGATGCTATAGTCAATGCTGCGAACCCCTCCCTTATTTTAGGTGGAGGAGTGGCAGGAGCAATTAGAAGCTTAGGCGGTCCCTCTATTCAGGAAGAATGCGACAAGATCGGGCCAATCGAAGTCGGTGAAGCAGTAATCACCCATGGCGGTCAATTGAAGGCAAGACATGTTATCCATGCTGCCGGTCCGGTTTATGGTGAAGGGGGAGAAGA
>CAZLBV010000050.1:0-5519 GCA_964557845.1 uncultured Eubacteriales bacterium
GGGATCGCTTTGAATAAGGTTGAATTGCTTTCCATCCTGATCGAAAAAATTGATTCCCAGGTCCGTGCCGATCCATAAAACTCCTGAATTGTCCTCATAAATGGACATGACTCTGTCATTACTCAGACTGTTCGGTTTGCTGGGGCTGTTGCGGTAGTGTATGAATTCATTTTTTTGGGGATCGAACCGGTTCAATCCCCCGCCATAAGTTCCGATCCACAAGATGCCTGGTTCTTTGGAGGTTTCATAGATGGCATGAACATGGTTGTCGCTGAGACTGTTTTCTTCATCAGGATTGTGCTTATAGCGGATAAAACTCTGGTTTTCTCTATCATAAAGATTAAATCCATTACCATCTGTCCCAATCCAAAGCCTCTGTAAAGAATCCTCATAGATACAGAAAACCTTATCACCGCTGAGGGAGGTTTCTTCATAAGGGTTGTGAATGAATGTTATGAACTGATAATTCTCTCTGTCAAAAATTTTTAATCCGCCGCCATCGGTTCCGATATAAAGATTGCCTATACTGTCTTCACAGAGCGATGTGATTTTATTATGACTTATAGTCCCGGGATCATGTGGTTTATGTTGATAATAGGTAAAATTTTCAGTTGTCCGGTCGAATTGGTTCAAGCCCCCTTCTGTCCCAATCCAAAGAGAACCTGATTTGTCCTCAAGAATGGATGTAACTCTGTTGTTACTGATACTTCTCGGATTATCCGGGTCATGCATATAATGCGTAAAGACTTCTTTTTCCGGGTCATAGCGGTCCAGCCCGCCTCCGTAAGTGCCGATCCAGAATATGCCATTCTTATCTTCATAGATGGCCTTGATGTTTTCATAACTTAATCCTTTGTGCCTTATCTTTTGAGTCTTAAAGATTTTAAAACTGAAACCATCATAAAGATTTAGACCATCTTCTGTCCCGAACCACATAAATCCTCTGCTGTCCTGAAATATACAGGGAACATCGCTTTGAGATAAACCCTGTTCGATGGATAAACGTTTAAAGGCGATATTGTTATTTTGAGCATGAAGCAAAATGGGCCAAAGGATAATTGCCCCAAGGATTAATCGGATTAAGATTCGGGGACAGATTGAATCCCTAAGTTTTTTTTCAGACATACTTTTCCTCTTCCGGTTTTTTTACATCATGTCAAAAAATATTGATTTGTACATCACCTTTTAAGGTGATTTTGATGGTGAAAAATTTTCTTTTGTTTCATTTAAAGGGGTTAAATAATTGCTGTTTGACGGGATAGGGGGCTTGTGTTATATCAGAAAAGAGATTGATCTATTGATGCAAACATTGAATATACCAAGTGAACAAGATGATTAGTATGATAGAGCCAAGGAGGGATGAATGAAATTTAATAAAGATACTTCTGAAATATTTGTTCCCGATAATTTACCGGAGACTCAAGCTTTGGAGAGAACGACCCATCTGGCAGTAGGAGCCCATCAAGATGACCTTGAGATCATGGCTGTCGATGGAATTTTAAAAACATTTCAGCAAAACGACAAATGGTTTTGCGGGATCGTTATGACAGATGGGAGCGGGTCTCCCCGGGATGATCTCTATAAAGATTATACTGATGAGATGATGAGGGAGATAAGACGTAAAGAACAAAAAAAAGCTGCTGTGGTGGGTGAATACGGCGCCCTGGTTTTTTTGGATTATTCCAGTGCTGAGATCAAAGATGGTTCCAGTAAAGCCTCAGTTTACGATCTTAGCTCGATCTTGCTTAAAACGCACCCTGAAACCATTTACACCCATAATCTGGCGGACAAACATGATACTCATGTGGCAACATCACTCCGCCTCATCGAGGCTCTCCGTTTGCTTCCTGAAAGCGACAGGACTCGCAGTTTCTATGGATGTGAGGTGTGGCGGGATCTTGACTGGATGATTGATAAGGATAAACAGGTCTTTGATGTTTCCGCGCATCCTAACTTACAGACATCTCTGGTAGGTGTTTTTGATTCACAGATATGCGGTGGTAAGCGATATGATCTGGCTACTATCGGAAGAAGAAGAGCCAATGCGAGTTATTATGCCTCTCACAGCACAGATATAGCTTCAGCGATGATCTATGCTATGGATCTTTCCCCCTTGATCGATCATCCTGAGATGAATATCAATGATTACATCCAGGAATACATCGATCGGTTCAAACAAGATGTTGCGGATAGGATAAATAGATTGCTGGGATGAACAATGAGTCTGCATGCTGAAATAATGGAACAGCCAGAAGTACTGGGGCGTCTGCTGGATACAAAGATGGAAGAGGTAGAGAAAATTTCCCGCCTCTTGAAGAGAAAAAAGATAGAATTTGTATTCCTGGCGGCCCGCGGAACCTCGGACAATGCCGGTTTATATGCCAAATATCTCTGGGGGGCTTTTAATGGAATCCCCATTGCACTGGCCGCTCCTTCTCTATTTACCATCTATAAGAGACCACCGAAATTAAAGAACTCGTTGGTAGTTGTGATCTCACAATCCGGACAATCTCCGGATATTCTTGGGGTGGCAGAGGAAGGGCGTAGACAAGGCGCCATGGTATTATCCATTACAAATGACATTTCATCCCCGATTGCCGAGGTCTCCGATTTTGTTATTGATATCTGTGCAGGAATTGAGAAAGCCGTAGCGGCGACTAAGACCTATACCGCTCAACTTTTAGCCATAGCTATGTTGTCAGTGGCCTTGAATCCAGAGGCCAGTCGCCTATCTGTATTGAAGCGTTTGCCTGATTTAGCTAAGGAAGCCCTAAGCCTGGATGAGATCACCCAGAAGGCTGCAGATGAATATATGACAATGGAGCAGTGTGTGGTGTTGGGGAGGGGATTTAATTATGCGACTGCCTACGAATGGTCTTTAAAACTCAAAGAACTGGCCTATGTAGTGGCGGAGCCTTATTCATCCGCGGATTTCCAGCACGGCCCAGTGGCGGTTGTTTCCCGAGATTTTCCCGTGCTTGCTGTTATTCCTGAGGGTGCCGTATTCAAGGATATGCTTTCTCTGCTTTCTCTTCTGGTTAATCAGAGACAGGTGAAATTGATGGTGTTATCCAATCAAAAGGAAGCCCTTTCTCTGGCAAACGCTGCTGTTCGTCTCCCAGATGAACTCCCTGAATGGCTTAGTCCTCTTATAAGCATTATTCCAGCTCAACTTTTCTGTTATCATTTGACCTGCAGAAAAGGTTTGGATACTGAGACACCCCGTGGACTCAAGAAGATCACTCTGACAAAATAGAAAAAAGTGAACCAACAGAGGTGAGTCTCGTGAAAAACCCTGATTGGTAGGTTTAATTAGGATTTGAATAAATGAGGAGATCAATAATGACAGACCAAAATTTGATAAAACGCCGACAGTTTTTGAAGAAGTCTGCTCTGGGAGTTATCGGAGCCGGAATGTTTTCTAGAGCAAGCCTGGCTGTGGATAGTCAGGAAACTTCAACAGAAACTGATAAAGCACCTTTAAAGATTCACGGGTACCGCATTCTTGGAAGGACTGGTTTTAAGGTGTCTGATATTGCCACGGGTTCGATTCAGGAAGAAAATATATTAAATGCCATGTTGGAGGCAGGAGTAAATTATATTGATACCGCTGAACAGTACCCCGGGCACCATAAAATGATTGGCAATGTGTTGAAAAACGGCGGTCATGACCGGAAGAATCTGTTTATCACCTCAAAAATGGAAGTCCTGGAAGATAAATCCAAAGAAGGATTCATAAGACGGGTGCATAAAGGTCTGGAAGAGATGAGGACGGATTATTTCGACTGCATGATGATGCATATGCCGGAAAGAGCAGAGACGATCAAGACCGAAGGTTTCCATGAGGCTATGCGGCAGTTAAAAGCCGAAGGCCGGGTCCGGTTTGTGGGAATTTCCAATCATGGTTCTTTTTGGTTTCGGGATCCGGAAGAGACTATGGAGAAGGTACTGCTGGCAGCCGCGGATGACGGCCGTTTTGATGTGTTTCTCATGGCTTATAATTTTCTTCAGATGGATCAGGCTGAAAAGGTATTAAATGTCTGCAAGGAGAAACAGATCGGAACAGCTTTGATGAAGACTACTCCTATCACCAAATTCTATCTCATCAAGTCAAGGGTTGAACAGATGGAAAAGGAAGGAAAGGAAGTCCATCCTTTGTATAAAGAAGGGCTGGTGAGATTTAAAGACAAATTGGATAAAGCAGAAGGATTTATAAATAAATATAATCTGCAGAATCCGGAGGAGATAAAAGAAGCGGCTATCCGATTCGTGCTGGACAATCCCAATGTCAATACCGTCTGCTGTTCAGCCGGAAATTTTGAAGAGATGGAGAGATTTATACGTCTATCCGGGACCAGTCTAACCGATTGGGATAGAGCCAAACTGTCCACTTATGAAGAAGGATGCGGAGAACTTTACTGCCGTCATGCCTGTGGGGTATGTGAACCGGAGTGCCCCCATGGGGTTCCTGTCAATACCATCATGCGGTACAGCCATTATTTTATTTCCCAGGGACGGGAACGGGAGGCGATGAAAAATTATGCATCTATTCCTGGAAATTCAGCTGAAGTATGCCAGCAATGTTCCGGATACTGTGAACAGGCCTGCCCCTATAATGTTCCCATTCAGGGGATGTTGATCATGACTCACAATCTGCTTGCAATGGCATAGATGATCAGTTCACAAAAAAGTAGAATAATTTCAGCTTAAATTATAAAATCATCCCAGAAGGAGATCGATCTTATGATAAGAAATAGGTTTGTGTCCCTATTTTTGGGAGTTCTTATTCTGCTCGGTCTGGGTTCCATCCTGATGGCAGGGACCGGAAGGTTGAAATTTGTAGAAACGGAGGTGATCCTGTTTCCAGATGGGAAAGCCTCGGTTGAATATGTAGTGCGATATACCGTCACTTCCGGAGATTTTCATGGTTTTTATTTTGAGGGATTGGGAAAACTTGTTCCTCATTTCGATACCCAGAATGCCAGCGGGATCGACAGTTACGGCCATACCTATGGATTGGATATAATAAGATTAAACGATGGCCGATATGATATCATCCTGGCAGACGGCATGGGAGTTTCCTCGGGGGATGTAACCTATCGCTTCCGTTTTGCCGCTGATATGGCAGAAGCAGGGTACTTAGCGCGCACTCTGAAGGGCAATCAGGAATTGGCCGTTTTCAACTGGTCACCATCAGATTGGGATGAGCCCTTAGAGCATTATACGGTTAAAGTGGTCTATCCTTTGGAATATGATTCTCAGCAGACTGATCGTGATTCTATCGAAGAAGCTCTGCTGGCCAATGGCTTCGCCACAGAAAGATTCATGAACCAGCAGTACAAGATCGATTATCGTTTAAAAGAACTAAACGGCAAGCAGCTTATCACTGTCCTGCTGCATAAGGAAAACGCCTCCAGGATGTACCATTTCCGGATCCAGCAATACATAAATTCCGGAGTATTTTCCAGCCTTCCGGAATCCGAAGTTCTTCCCGCCGTTACGCCTGATCCGGAAGAAGA
>CAZLBV010000051.1:0-13831 GCA_964557845.1 uncultured Eubacteriales bacterium
CCAGGTAGCGGCCAGACGTTCTTTAGGTTTGGTGATCCCATGCCCGAATCCTTTGTAAACAATCAATTTTTTTTCAACTCCCATATCCTGAAGCCCCTGAAAAAGCTCATAAGCATTGGGAATTGGAACACGCCTGTCAAACTCTCCGTGTTGGATCAGAGTTGGTGTTCTGGCTTTAGTGATATTGGTCATGGGAGAAGTTTTTGTATATATCTCCGGATCATTCCAGGGATCATCCTTTAAGTACTGCCGGGTAAAGGGATGAATATCCGTATTCACATAATAGGTTACCCAGTTTGAAATCCCTGCGCCTACAGAGATCGCTTGGAATCGATCGGTATTAGTGGTTAAAAAGGCTGAAATGTAGCCTCCCTGGCTCCATCCCATAGCTCCCATTTTGTCCGGATCAACCCATCCCTTTGAGATCAAATGATCCACACCTGACATAACATCCCACATGTCTCCAACACCTAAGTTACGGACATTCAGAGAACGGAATTTTTCACCATATCCGGCTGAACCACGGTAATTAGGACGGAGAACGAGTGCCCCCTTTTCCAGCCACTGCATTATGGGATAAACATATCCGGCTGTAACCGAAGGATAGTCGATCCCTGTCGGACCGCCGTGAATGATGACAAAAAGAGGATATTTTTGATCGGGATCAAAATTTTCCGGCTTATGCAAAACTCCTTCTATTTCAATTCCGTCTCTGCTTTTCCATCTGATGACCTCACTTGTACCTGTTTTCCAACCTTTGATCTGTTTGGAGAAATTGGTCACTGCTTCAGGCCTGTAAGGTACAGCAGCGGTTTTATAGATCTCTGGCAACAACTCAGGAGTTTGTGCGGATAAAGCCATGGTTTCACCGTCTTTTGAGAAATCTAAAGACCAGATGTTCCTGGGACTATCCGCGAATAATTTCATCTTTCCTGTCTCCGGATCAAGCTTAAAAATCTGTCTTTTGGTCTTCTGCCAGGCGCTAAGATAAATACCGGTCAAGTTCCAATCAATAACATAGGCATCTTCATCAAAATCCTCCGCCATTCTCATGGGATTACCGCCTTCAGAGGAGATCTTGTAGATCTGATTATTGGTATAATAATCAGAGGTCGTATTTCCACCTGCGGAGTTATACAGGATCCACTTGGAATCAGGAGACCAAACTGCGCCTCCATCATAACCAGGAGTTGTTATAAGTGAAATGATCTCACCTGATCTTATATCCACTATCGATATATCCGAGGTTGTATTTGAATTGAGCAAAGAGCCAACCTGATGGGTAAAGGCAACCATTTTTCCGCACGGAGATAGAGAAGAATTGGTTACAGTAAAATCTTCTCCCTTTGTTAGCTGCACCGGTTTCGGCAGCGAGAGACATTCAGGCTTATTCTTTTCCGCATCTTTTTCATCTTTTTCAGAAGATTCTTTTCTATCAAAGCAAGGAACCTCATCCGGAGCAGGCCAGAGATCAGGTTTAACTTCAACCATCCATAGGTGTGTAAAACGATACTCCGCATCTTCTACTTCATACTTACCATACCTTTTTTCCCGCTCTTTCATGGACTGGCTTTCCTCTTCTGTTTTTGAGAAAAGGACCTTTGTGCCGCAGGGAAACCATTCAAAACTATTGATTCCCTCTTTAACATCCGTGATCTTCTGGGCCTCTCCTCCATTGGGCCTTATCAAATAGATCTGCCTTTTTTCACCTCGGTCTGCCAGAAAAGCGATCCATTGGCCATCAGGTGACCATTGGGGAGAAACACTGCTGCCGTCCTTTGTCCGTGTGAACTGAAAAGGTTCCTCTCGATCTTTAACCATCCAGATCTCGGTGTCATAACTGTTTTTTTCCCAATCAACAGTGCGAACAGTGAACACTATGCTTTTACCATCGGGAGAGACAGCCGGGCTTCCCACACTTCTTAACGAAATAACTTTTTCGAATGAAGGACCGGGAATAGTCTGTTCTGCACTAAGGGATATGACTAATATAAAAAACATAAATAAGATGGATCTTCTCATGAGGCCTCCTTGAAACTAAATTTTCCTTATTATATTGCACAGATAGATTTTATCCAATAGAAGGATGTTTTTATTTAATCGATTAGAACATCAAAATAATTAAAAACTATTACACAGGATTTTTAATCCTTAGAAGGATACACCCAGGGCAAAATGTAAAGAAAAATGCGAATCGTCTGTCTCAATCAATCGATTTTTATAGGCCAATATCAATCTCAGGGGGACCGGAAAATTTAATAGTCGCATCCGCAGCTCCATTCCAGAAGACCAGTAAAGATCATCTAAGGAAATTTTTTCACCTCTTCCCCAAGCATCTCCAGTATCGAAAAAGAGAACCGCTGCCGTAGATCTAAACAGGGGGATAATATATTCAGCATTCAAAACTAATGACCGTTCTCCGCCGATATTTTTTCCTGTTTTATCTTTCGGCCCAATCGTATAAATTTCATAACCTCTTATAGTTCTTTCCCCTCCCAGATAAAACCTCTCCCATGAAGGAATATCTGAGTCTTCAAACGGCCTGATCATTCGATAAGCCATATGAATACCTATACTATGATCCTTCACTAGCGGTAAGAAAACAGCGCCTTCTATCTCAGGCTTAATAGCGCTGATATCGCTTCCAATCGTGCTGCCCGCATATACAAACGAAAACAAACATCTCATCCCCCTAGCCGGGAAAAAAATATCATCCACTGTGTTCCGGTACAATGAAAGCTTAAGCGAACCCAGATCCCGTTCATCCTGGTCTTCTCCGTCGGATTTGTTCAATTCCGCACTTACAGATTCTGATTTATAGTTAACCGCACCCCACCAATAGTCTCTGATCTGTTTATCCACTCTAATATCTATGCCTTTACCTCTTCTTACAAACAGATCCGGATAGACAATATTTCGATCAAACACATTAAATCCCAGCGAAATAAATTGGTTGAAAAGATAGGGCTTGAATAATCCGATTGAATAGTTCTTATATCGATCACCATGACTGATAATAAAGTCTATTTTTTCGCTTTTCCTAAAAAAATCGACCACTGAAATAAAACCACTTAGATAAATTCCCTCATATCTGCTGTAACCGCCTGAAAGCTGCCATTCGTTTTTATAAATTTCCTCTACATTCAAATAAATATCGATCTGCTCCGGTTGTTTGGGATAAGATTCAATGTTCGGCTGATCTTTTATGTTTGCTATTCCTAAACGATTTAATTTCTCCAGGCTTTCTAAAAAAAGCTCCATTTGAAATTCAGACTGTTCGGGAGGCATTATTACCTTCCGGATAATTCTATTATCGGTCAAAGTATTTCCTTTTATATAAAGCCGCCTCATATAGACTTTTTCCCCTGCTTGAATATCCAAAGTGATATTGACCTTTTTTTTACCTGGATCAACAATTTCTAAAGCCAAAACTCGAACATATAAATATCCCTGGTTTCGATAGAGAGTTTCTATTTCTTTAACAGTTTGATCTATGATCCCTCCATCAAAAATAGCATCGGATTCAAACAGAATATGATGGTGTATTCGGGAAATTGGAATTGGACCATTGTTAATGATGTTAACTTCACCCACGTGAAAGATCTCACCAGGAATCACTGGAATAATGATCCTTTTCATCTGTTCGGAATCTCCGAAAAAAACTCTTTCTATATATTCTTCAATAAGAGGCTCTCCGATCTGGATCTCAGCGTAACCATAGTTACGGTACAATTTCCTCAGATTATCCAGATCATCATCCAGCCTGGCTTCTTTGAAGAAATCTTTCCCCATGATCCAGGAAAAAAGATCGTGCTCATGATTGAATTCAAAAGCATCTAAAAGAAAGTTTTTTGAGAATTTTGTTTCTCCTTCGAATACTATCTCATCTATTCTGGACCGAGGCCCCTCCCGGATACGAAAGATAACATTGGCTTCAAATTTCCCGATTGATTTGATCTCAGATTTTATCGTTCCTTGATTGAACCCCTGATACCTCATCATGTCTAAAACCGTTGTTTTGATATTAAGAATTCTTTCTGGTTCATAAACAAAATATTTGGGCAGATCAATATTTCTGTTTTTCAGAAATTCAATGATCTCTCTTGTTTTTAAATTACCCTCTGTATCGAATAATATCTCTTTGATGACCGGATACTCCTCCACAGACAGGATGATCACATTACCTTCATTTCTTGCAGTAACAGCAATCTTTATATCGGAAAAAAAACCGGTCGACCACAAATTTTTGATTCCTTTTTCCAGATCTTTCTGGTTATAGGTTTGACCTGGAAATAGACTGAAGTGATATAGTATGGTCTCTTTGGGGACACGCTGGTTGCCTTTTACTTCTATCTTTTCCATAACATTCTGGGGAAAAAAAGGTACAGTCAGATAGATCCATACTAATAAAATCAAACTTCTATGCGTTATTTTCATTTCATGTATCAATGGTTTCCGGGGAGTTTTTTCTGGATACTATTCATTCTCTTGGTGGCTGTTATCTCTGTCCAGTATATTCAATGATATCTTATGTATCAAATTGTTCTGATCTCTGACAGCATTCACCTGGATCATTCCAGTAGAAATTTCTGGAGACCTGCTTGAAGACGCTTGAGTCTGTCTCCCAACACTTTGAGATCGTCTTCAGTGGCTCTAAATTGTTCCTGCCAGGAAGCATCCGATGCCGCCTCTGCTTTTTTGGCTGCTTTTTTGACTTCCTCCAAATTAAACCTTAATTCTACGACCGGCCGTTTATATCCAATGTCAGAATCAAAATCCGCCTCTTCGATCTTGTATTCCAGGGTGTTTATCTCTTCTTCCATTTCCCGGATCATCTGTTGGATCTTTTTTTCATAATATTCTCTGGGTTCACCTTCCATCTTACCTCCTTACTCATTAAGCCTTTTTTTTCATGAGCGCTGTTTAATCTTTCACCATTTTTTTTAATCGCAGAGCATCCTGAGCAGCATAACCCGCCTGATCATTGTCAAAATAACAATAGATTGTTTCCACCTTGTTTTTCCAGGCTGCAAAAGCCCCTGCCCAACCGGAAAGAGTCTGGGTACTGTATTGACCCTTATAAGCGCCATCCGGACCATGAAGACGGATATAAATAAAATCAGATGTGATTTCTTTAGGAGAGAGATCCTGATTTAAGTCATAAATGCAAAAAGCAGCTCGGTAATGATTCAACAAGCGGTAGATCTCTTTATCAAACCAGGAAGAATCACGAAATTCGAAAACATAACGGTAATCATCCGGCAAACTTTCCAAAAAATTTTTCAACCGTTCAGTATTGATCTTCCATTTCGGCGGGAGCTGGAAAAGTATAGGCCCAAGATTATCTTTAAATACACTTACTTTACTGAAAAAATTGGAAACAGGCTCTTCCGGGTCTTTAAGCTTTTTCATATGAGTAATAAAACGGCTGGCTTTGACAGAAAATATAAAATCCTTCTTTACAGTATCTTTCCATTCCAGCAAAGTCTTTTTCTCTGGCATTTTATAGAAAGTATTATTTATCTCAACCGTAGTAAATCTTTCCTGATAAAAGCTAAGATAATCACCGGAAGAGAGATCATCAGGATAAAAAGCACCTTTCCAGTGGGAATAATGCCATCCTGATGTCCCGATATATATTTTATTTTTACTCATAAATTTTAATTATCTTTAATTTCTTATTCTCAAAATATATATCTCTAAATTCTCGATTTCTCTTTTTTAGCGACCCGCTTTTTTACAGTCATCACACTATCAGGATTTAAATAAATTGAATCAATACCCGCATCCACCAGAAATTCAGCAAAGTCTGGATGATCACTGGGCGCCTGTCCGCAAATTCCTACCTTTACATTATTTTTATGGGCGGTTTTGATCAGATCACGGATAGCCCTTTTTACTGCTTTATTCTGTTCATCAAAAAGATCGGAGAGTTCTTCCGAATCCCTATCAACTCCCAGGATCAACTGAGTCAGATCATTGGAGCCAATAGAAAAACCATCAAATCTTTGGCTGAATTCATCGGCTAAGATCACATTGCTGGGTATCTCACACATCACAAAAACCTGCAAACCATTTTTTCCCCTGGGAAGACTATTTTCTTCCATGACCTTGAGGATCTTGTCCGCTTCATCCGGGGTTCTGCAGAAAGGGATCATGACCACCACATTGGACATTCCAATTTTCTCCCGCGCTCTTTTGATCGCTTGGCATTCCAGAGAAAAACCATCCCGGTATTGTTCGCTGTAATAGCGGTATGCCCCCCTGAATCCAAGCATAGGATTGTCTTCTTTTGGTTCAAAACTCTTTCCGCCGATAAGATTAGCATATTCATTGGTTTTAAAATCGCTCATTCTAACGATCACATCTCTGGGATATTGGGATGCAGCAATCCGGGCTATTCCTCGAGAAAAATTATCAATAAAATACTCCTGTTTATCCTGGTACCCTTGGGTCAGTTTCCGGATCGTTTTTTTCGTCTGATCATCCTCGAGATCATCAAACCGTACCAGGGCCATGGGATGGACTTTGATAATGTTATTTATGACAAACTCCATGCGCGCCAGTCCGATACCCTCCACTGGAAGGCGCCACCAGCGGAATGATGCAGCTGGACTGGCTATATTCATCAGGTGTGATCGTTCCTTGAACCACATTTTCTCCCAGGCCCCAGGCTGTATTGATCATAACCACATCTGGGAAACCTGTTTCAGTATCCAAAGAGAACATAACGCCCGAGCCGTCTTTATCGGAGGGAACCATCTTCTGAACTCCAACCGATAAAGCTACTTTAAAATGATCAAAACCTTTTTCATGACGGTAGGAAATGGCTCTATCAGTAAATAAAGAGGCATAACATTTTTCCCTCCGGCTATCGCTACGTCTCTGGAACTTAAATCCTTAAACCAGATAATATACTCATTATTTTTTGTCATAGTAACTTCCTGTTTCTTTCTTCAAATGTTAATCCCACACATCCTGCAAATCAGACCAATATTTACGTTCCAGATAAGCTTTCTTTTCTTTTTCCCCCACTAAACCTCGCCTCAAGGCTTCCAAGGATAAAATTTGCTGCGGATCAATTCCATCGAGATTAACGTTCATCCCTAAATGGTAGATCAAATCCTGCTGTTGACTTCTGGAAGGTGCCTCCCAGACCAACATGTCCGGGTGCTCTACACCTTCCAAAAAACTGAGCACCACTTTTTTTATTATTTTTCCATCTTTATCGCAGATGCCAAAACCATTTTTAAATCTTTCAATCCGGATCAATACTCTATAGATTCCCATCTTTATATCTTCTGAGATCATTTTAAACACAAAGGGTAAAGACAGCTCTTCATCCGGGTGTTTTCTACCGGCTATTGTGATCACTTTAAAACCATTGTCTAAGCACTTTTCGATAACATCCTTCCGGATACCCTCTTTCATATCGATGGTTGTGCTGGGTATTCCCACTACAGTTAATCCCAATTCTTTACACGTTTTAAGATAATCATTTAAAATTTTTTTCCAGATTGTAATTTCAAGAATGCTTTCTCCAGCCATGGTTTCAATTTTATGCTGCTTGTAAAGTTCTACCTTTTCACTCAAAAGGATTTTGTCATAGAGAACTTCTGTTCCATGATCAAGTTTGATCATATCTATGTAATCACTTCCTATTCGAACCATATCTTCAGCCTGTCTTAGTCCAAGCCCTCTATCTCTTACTATGGTTAAACCGGTCTTACGTGGTTTTTTTGCTCTTCCCTCTGAGAAGGAATCAAATAAATTGTTAAATGCATTTTTCATTAGTGTCACCTCTAAACTATAATTTTTAATAATATAAAAACGGAGAGATTATCTCTGACATAAATTTATTTGTGTTCATGGCAAGCCTCTGTTTTTTATATGTTTTCTATCCACTAACACTTATTTTTAATACAAAAATCATGCCAAAGACCAAAGTTCCTTAGGTGATAGTACTCTTCAGATAAACAGAAGTATTTTATTTTTATTTGATCAGATACAGCCAACAGTGATAATCCTGTTTACCAGGAATTTGTTTTGTGAAAACGGAATACAATATGCCAGCTAAAAATTAAGAACCTTCAGTTTTCTGCGGCCATTTCATCAGATACTTTCTGAGTATTAATGGAGAGATCAAACATGTTGTCAAAGAAACAAGTACCATCGCGGAGAAAACTTTATCCGGGACAGCCCAGTCACCCAATTTATTTCCCCGTTTCATTATGATCATAGCGATCTCTGCTCGAGGTATCATGCTTACACTGATAAGTAGAGCACTAACCGCATCTGTAACTGCCAGAGACAAAATACCGTTCCCGATCAATTTTCCTAATACAGCTAAAAGGATTAATACCCCTCCTAATTTCAGCGCAGGTGCTAGACTTCTCAAATTAACACTTAAACCAATACCTATGAAAAAAAACGGATAGAATATTTCATAAATGGAAGAGAAAGAAGCATCCAAATTCACAGCTTTAGGATCACGGCTGAACACGAGTCCGGCAAAAAAAGCCCCCATGGCTAAAGAAAAGCCCAATAAAGCGCCTATTCCGGCAATCACGAAACCAAGACCTGCTACCACGATCATTGGTTCAGGGGAATGAGTTTTCCTGGCGAAAAATCCTGTGACCTTTTCTTCGATAAAACGGGAAAACAGAACGCATAATGCGCCAAATACCAACAGTTTTAGAAAGATCGATCCTAAGATCTGTGTCAACTTTTCTGCGGAAACATGGATCCCTCCTTCATGTATACCGGAAACCACTGAAAGAAGAAGTACCATTAATAAAATTCCTGAGATATCATCCATTTCTGCCACATCGAGCAACAACTCCCCTGTAGGTGATCGTATTGCATTTTGCTCCTGCCAGACGCTTATAGACACTCCCACACTAGTAGCGGTTAAAGCAACCCCAATAAATAAGCTGGGTATAATCTCAAGTCTAAGCAGCCAGACTGACACAACATAGCCTAATAATCCACTGAATATGACATTGCCCAACCATATTAGACTGGCATGACGCATCTGCTTCAAAAGTCCTTTAAGATTGCTTTCTAGACCAACCCGAAAAAGCAGAGTAAAAAGCCCAACCTCGGATAAAAAATTCAGGACATCACTTGCTTCCCGAGATAAGATCTGCCATTGATTGTCTCCCCAGCTAAGCAAAAGACCTATTAATATAAACCCGATAAGTGACGGAATCCCGATTTTTTTTAATCCCATCTGAAGGAAAATATTCACAACCAGAAAAATCCCGAAGAACAAAACCAAAAATTGCACGGAGACAGCTGTTTCTGTCATCAGAGCAACCCCTTTTTATCCGCTTTTTCTATCATCTTGTGAAAATCATGCCTGAATTGTTCGTCACGTTCCGGAAATCTCATGGCTGCAGCCGGATGGCAGGTTATAATACAGGGGATATCTTTCCATTCCACTATTATATCTTTTCTTTCTTCATGGATTTTATCGAATAAACCCTGTTCTGCTGTTCGGCCCATAACCAAAATAAGCTCCGGCTGTAAGGCATTTATTTGTTTCTCTGTCCACGGCCGGCAGTTTTTGATCTGATGTCTTTTTGGTGGATCAGGATGGTAACATTTTAGAATCGAGGTTATATACACCGACATTCTCTCCATGGAATAGGAATGGAAAATTTTATCAAGATATGTACCGGCGCGCCCTACAAAAGGCCGTCCGGATTGATCTTCTTTTTGTCCGGGAGCTTCCCCTAGGAGTACAATTTTTGAATCTGTTCTTCCTTCCCCTGGGATAGCATGATTCCTGGTGTCTGCCCTTTCACATCTGTGGCAGCGCTGGATGCCATGGGAGATACTCGATATTAGTTTTTCTTTTTTATCGGACATCAATCCACTGTTTCATCACCTGTTTAAAAATAGACCCTGAATGATGTGTAAACTGCATTGGAATAGGAACCAAATTCAGAGCGTATAGTAATAAACTGCGGAATGAGTCTGCTTTGGACCGGCTCCTTTCCTAACCCCAAAAACCCTCCTGCTGAAATATAAACATTCTGAGATAAATTATACTCAACTACAGGCGCAGTAAATAGAGACCCATCCGACAAATTCAACAGCACTTCAGCAGTTAAGCTTATAAGGGGAGTAATCTGATAATTAATACCCTGGATCAAATAATGCCGGCCCAGTAAAAAAACAGCTCCCTCGCTAAGAGCAAGATTAGACTGGTTTGTGAGGTAGTTTTTGGGCTGGCCGGAACCCCCACTGTTGAAATGATATTCTAGAAATCCATAAGTCTTATTGGATAAGCTGTAGTCTAATCCGGTCGATAACCTGAAATAACCCCCGGATTCTCCGAATTTTCGGTCCATAAAAAAATCGGCGATCACATACCCTCCTTCCATCCAAAATCCGGCACCGCCTATTGACCGGGCCAGGTCGAATCCGACCAATAAATTTCTTCTAAATCCCAACAAGATCAGGGAAACATCGGTTTTTTTTATATAATTTTTGGCACGAATAAAAAAAGCACTGTTTTTAAAGCAGGAATCCTTTCCGAAAACATACCCCACATCGAACTCCCCCATAAAACCCCATGGGATTCTGACACGTACAGCATCTACCCCTACCCTCTCTTCCTTATCCAATTCCTGAAGAGCAAAGGGGGCAATAATATCTATAGGATTAATAACTCTTGCGCTACCCCATGCAATTGCCTGCCTGCCTATATATATATCCGCAGGTCCGGTGGCAAGGGATAGAACCATCCGGTCCAAATTCTGAAAAACGGCAAAACTCTCAGTTCCACCCTTTTCCTGGGGATACATTCGAGCATTAAGGTCTGCTGCTCTATATCCATAAGCATCAACATTCACTAGAAATAAATCTTCATTAAAAAGTATCGGATCCTGTATCCTGGGAGAAAGTGCATAGGCTGCTGATAAACGTATCCCGTGGCTGAGATCTACTGCCGCTTGCAGCCGCAATTGATTATTCACCAGCCCTATCAATCTATCAGAAAATGATGATCCTGCTGATCTCATAAGTTCTGAAGGATCTAAAACCACAAAAAAATTCTTGTAATATCCTCCCAGTGAAAAATTTTGACCGGACACTAATATATTTAACAAACAGAATACAGCCCCAAAAATAACTAATGGTCTTCTGTTTTTAATTATTATTCTCATATTTCACCGAACTGATTTAGACTACTGCTTTTCTAATCTATTCCCCCCTCTTTTCTTTTTTCTTCTGAGATCCGGCCGTCTTTGATTGTGATCAGCCTCCGGGCTTTGTCCATGACCATGGGATCATGAGTGGAAAACACAAAGGTCATCCCGGTTGTCTCATTCATTTTTCTCATCATATCCAGCAGCGACTCACCTGTTTTTGAATCTAAATTAGCCGTGGGTTCGTCTGCCAGGATAAGGGAAGGTCTGGATACCATGGCTCTGGCTACAGCTACCCGCTGCTGCTGTCCACCCGAGATCTGCGGGGGTTTCCTATCTTCGAACCCTTCTAAGTCTATTTCTTTGAGTATTTCTATAACCCGTTGATGCCGTTCTTCTTTAGAAATACCTTGCAGAAGCATAATATATTCTATGTTTTCTTCCACAGTTAATACCGGAATTAAATTGTAGGCCTGAAATATGAAACCGATATGATCCCGGCGGAGATCAGATAATTCACTTGATCTCATGTCTGATAACTTACTGCCTTTAAACCAAACTTCACCCTCAGTAGCATTATCCAAACCGGAAATAATATTTAGCAAAGTGGTCTTTCCAGAACCTGAAGGCCCGACAATAGCAGAAAATTCACCGGAATTAATGGTGAGTTCGATCCCTCTTACAGCTTCAACCGGAATACCGTCGCTGGAATAGACCTTCTTTAAATTTTCGGTAACAATAAGTTCTTTGTCTTTTGAATCAACCATGAGCTTTCCAATCTCCTTTATAAACTCCTGCGCATAGCTTTTGCCGGATTCATTCGGGCAGCATGAACTGCGGGATAAATTCCGGCAATTATAGTAAAAACAAACACCCATATGGGATATTCAATAAACTGGCTTACCTTGATCACCGGATAAAGCAAATCTCGAAAGGTCACTCCCGCAAATTCTATTCCGGTGTAATCGATTCCTATTCTTGAAGTAACATAGGTTAAAACAAATCCCAGGATAAGCCCGATAACTATGCTGAGTACTGCTAAGCTTGCCGCTTCAAAAACAATAAGCCGGAAAAGTCCAAGGGGCTTAGTCCCAACCGCTCTCAATACACCAAATTCAAACATTCGTTCGTGCAGGGACATAAACAGCGTATTGATGATCCCGATGGCAACCACTCCAAACAGGATAATGGCCACGAAATATGTGCTAAAATCAGATAGTTCTAGAGCCGCCTTCATCTGAGGAATGATTTCTGTCCATCCCTCAGCTACATTTTCATACTGGGAATATTTGTCCCATAAGTTCAGCTGCTGGTTCTGACCGTAACCTGGGTCTGGAAACCTAAGAGCTATCTCATGGATATTATCTCCCAGACCGAAAAGTTCTTGAGCTTTAGTGATCCTAATGAAAACCATAGTAGAGTCCATCTCTTTAATATGCATGCGGAAAATACCAGAGATCCAGAACATTTCCTGGGACAGATCTCCTGTCCCAGCTTGGGCAACCGTCACTACGACCCGGTCACCCAGTTCAACATCCAGAGTGACAGCCAATTCCCTTCCTATAACAATATCCCTTTCGTTATCCCCTTTAAAAAAATCCCCTTTTATAAGAGAGTCATCAACCTGGGACAGATGTTTTTCCCGATCAGGTTCCACTCCTACTAGATTTATGGAGCTGACATCAGCCGCAGAATTGATCATAGCAAAATTTGTTACTCGAGGAGCCCAATATTGAATGATACCTTCCTCATCTAATTCAGTTTTTAATTGCTCATATTTGTTGATAGTTTTATCCACCATTTGGGTTTGACGGAAACCTTCCGCATGGATCTGGGCATCCCCCATAAAAGAAGCGGTTGCCGATCGTATCATATTATTTTTCATCCCGATAATAAGAGCATCCACAAAGATCAAAGAAGCTAATCCGATACCTATGGCTGCTCCTGCAATAAAAGAACGTCTCTTGTTACGGAAAAGATTTCTCCAGGCAAGTTCCATATCTTTCCAAATTTTCATTTTTTTCTAGTGCATCCTCATGGCTTTTGCCGGTTCGACCCGGGCGGCCTTAAAAGCGGGAAACACACTAACGATCAGAGCCGACAGGATCACAGTAACCGCAGGGATAATAAAAGTGCGGAAGTTAACTTCTGCATACATTTTATTGAACTCAACTCCTCCATATGTAAAGGATAAAGGAAGAGAAATTCCATTTATTGAGATCAGATAATTGAAAATTAAGCTTAGCAGAGAACCTACTAGGATACTCCCAGCCGCAATAAAATTGATCTCGAGGATGACCTGCCAGAAAATATGTTTTGGTCTTGTGCCTACCGCTTTTTGAACGCCATATTCCCGGATCCTTTCCAGCACAGACATGAGAACTGTATTTAATACTCCTACGGCTACAATAAGAATGATCACAAAGATCATGACCCACATACCCTCTTTGTCCACTTCCATAGCCCGGTAAAAAGACTTAGCGAATTCCTGCCAGGGAGAGACCTCTATATCCTGATCGTCCAGACTCTTTTTTATTTCATTTGTTATCCGGTCCACCTGTCCCAGATCTTCAACCACCAGGGCGATCTCATGGACCTCGCCGGCGAGAACAAAAAGCTCCTGGGTCTCTTCCAAGTTTAAATAGAGAGACATCCGGTCACTGGCCTCATCTCCG
>CAZLBV010000052.1:0-23587 GCA_964557845.1 uncultured Eubacteriales bacterium
GAGAAACTGCCAGAGAAAGAGGAAGCCAAAGAACAAACTCCTGTGATCCCGAGAAAAAGCAAATTTTTTGTTGTGTTTGATTCTATCAATACCATAAAGAGAATGCTGGACCGCAGGAAACCCGAACTGTTGGAAACCCTCAATTCATTGATAGGTATCGGTCATGAGATCATGATTCTTGAGCTGACCGATAAAGAGGGGACCAAGGTCCTGCAAAACCTAACATCCGATAAACAGCTTATTGCTCAGGCTGTTCAGAAAGCCTCGGGAAGTATATGGATAGAAAAAGCCAGTGATACCCTGTCGATCCCCAATATTATCATGGTTGAAGGAGCTACAAATCCATCGGTTCTTAGAAGTTATAAAAAAACCGCACAGGAACAGTATCAATACGAGACACGCATCCGGTTTGAAAAAACCATCTCTAACCTGCTTTCTGTTATGAATATCATCAAGGATTATCCCGGTCGGAAGCCGGTATTGTTTATAAGCGGAGGTTTTCCCGCGCTTTCATTTGGTAGAATTTATGATGCCCCGAAACAAAGCAGCAGTGGTATCGAACAGTCTGCTCCGGTTCAGGCAGAGATCGAGGCTGCCAAGGTCATGGACCCTTTTAAAGTACTCCAGAAAACCAAACGCCGCTACGGGAGTGATATCTTTGCAGATTTTATCAATTTTGCCAACAGCTTCAATATTTCCTTTTACACACTAGACCCTGATGATTACCTGCGCTATGTACTTCCGGATATTTCCTATGATAATTATCCCCGAGTAGTGGGTATGGGGGAATCCAACCGGATTTCATATGAGGATGGAGTGGTATTTTATCGGGATGAAAACGCGGAGATTAAAAAGAGCGAACTTTCCAATCTAAAATATATGGCTGTGGATACAGGTGGAGAAGCTTTACAGGGTGGAAATAAATTCCAGGAATTCCGGGAAACCATAAGCCGCGACCTCTCTTATTATTATGAATTAAGCTTTTACCCCCGGAAAAAAGAGGCGGATGAAAAATATCATGATATAAAAGTCAGGGTTAAAAGACCGGGTGTGGAGGTCAGCCACCGGAAGGGGTATTTTGATTATTCTAAGGATCAAAAGGAATCCTTATTATTTGCCTCCACTTCATATAATCCGGGAATGTTCAAAGATATATCTTTTCAGGCCAGAGCAGTACCCTTTATATCCGGGAAAAACGAATTTATTCTCTGGTTGAACCTGGCCTTGCCGGTTAAAGATCTGATCCTAAGCGGAGATCCTTATGAAGGTTTAAAGATCATTAAAACCCATTTTTGGGTGGATGATCCCCAGGGGGCCCAGGCATTTAAGGCCCAGCTTAATATTCCCATAAATCTGACAGAATCTTTTCGGGAGAGGTTAAGCAGAGCCCGTTTTTTTGGATATAATACCCGTTCAAACGAACTTATTCTCAAGGAAAACCAGTACCGTGTTATTTTTACCCTCTATGATGAAGAAAGCGACCGGGTGGGTACTGTAGAACAAAATATGAAGGTTCCGGTACTTGATACACTGACCGAGGGAGATATTGCTACGGCTGTTTTCGGGCATATGATTGATACCGGCAAAAAAGACAAGATGTTCTCAATTTCAATGGAAGATGGCTCTCTCTCAGTGGACACCTATAGATTTCATCCCATGGGAACTGAGGAGTTCAATTCCAAGAGGGATGTTTTCTTGTTGCTGCAGGTGTACTCAAATGAAGATAGAGATAATTTGGTTCCTGAGTTTGAGCTTTACCAATATGAAGAAGTGCCGGGAAAGCCTGAGAGTGTGCTGATCAAGGAATCCTGGAATAAAAAAGCCAAAGTAAAAAACTTGCTCTTTAAAATGAATTTTCATGTTTTCAACCGGGGGGACTATACGCTCACGATTAAAATGATAGATGAAGATTCAATCGAGAAGACACAGAGAAAATTAAAGATTAAGTTGTTATAAATAACCTACTTTTAAATCTACTTTGATAATTTTAAAAATACATGATTTCAAATTATTCTGGATAAATTGAAAGTCAAGTTTAAAAATATTTATATATTATTTTACTCGACTGCTTTATTAAGGCAAAATTTTTTTAAGAGAAAATGACGGATTCCTGCATTTTTACCTGTCAGCCCAATTGTAACCTGTGAGAAAAGCCAGTTTGGCGATATCGGCCATGATGTCGGGATTGATGCGATAGATGGTATCTCCGGTTCCATGATAATGAAGGTGAGGGCCGTTGGAGGCAAAAGAAATACAGGGGACACCTTTTACAAAGAAGGATGCGTAGTCCGAGCCCCTGACACCCACTCCTCTGAAAAAACGTGTATTTCGGAGGATGTTGACCTGCTGGTCGGCATCCTTGAGCATGGAGGCGAGCTCCTCTGGTTCAGGGCTCAGGCCGCATCCCACGCCATCTCCTTCACCGACCATGTCGAAATTAAACATACCGTCCATTATCTTAAATTGAGAAGGCGGGTGGTCGGCGAAAAAACCCGATCCCTGAAGTCCCATCTCCTCGCCTCCGAAAAGGACGAAAACCACCGATCTTTTGGGGGCGGTATCAAGCCGGGAAAAAGCTTCCCCGATCTCCATGACTACCGCACTGCCGCTGGCATTATCGTTGGCTCCGGGAAAAAGCAGGCCGCAGTGAAGTCCGCAGTGGTCAAAGTGGCCGCCGATTATCAGACACTCATCTTTAAGTTTGGGGTCTCTGCCTTCCACAGAACCCACCACATTATAACCGGTCGCATCCGGAAAATGTTCGGACTTGACTTTAAAATGAACTTCTGAATCCAGTGAGAAACGGATGGGTACCTGGTAGGTCTCAAGATCCTTTCTCAGGTCTTCGGCTTTAATTCCTTTTTCTTCCAGCAGCATATCCGCTAACGCATAACTGATAAGTGCAGGAGTGAAATCCTGGATCCAGTCGGCGTTGGGATTTGCCAGAGGGTCGGGATAAATATAGAATAATCCCAGAGCGCCTTTATCTTTGGCGGTTTGCAGGCGGCGGCGGTGTTGGTCATATTCCTGGAAACGTTCATCGCTCCTGTTAGGCACCCCCCGGAAGCAGAGCACGAATTTCCCTTTGACCTCCAGGCCGGCATAATCATCATAACCCAGTTCAGGGGCGCTGATGCCCCAGCCCGCGAAAACCAGTCCGGCTCTATTATCTCCGCTGTCACTGCTCAACATGGGAAGGAAGTCTTTTTCCAGCATAAGTTTTTTGGCGGTGAACTCTTTTTCACCTTCAGAAGATTTTTCCTTGATGATGTAAAGTTCCATCTCAGCGCTTTCTACCACAACATAGGGTGAAGGATAAGGCTGAAGATACCCGTCCTTTTTATTGATGGGCTTGAGTCCCCATTGTTTGAACTTGGAAGCGGCCCATTTAGCTGCTTCTGTATATCCCTGATGCCCGGTGTGACGTCCGGCGAATTTGGGTAATGCCATAGTTTTACAATATTCATAGACATCATGGGGAGTTATTGAGTTTAATCCTTTCTCCAAGCCTTTTTGTTCTGGAAAAGAATAAACGGAAAAGGTAATACATAAAATTAATAAAACCAAGAGAAGTGTTTTACTTGATTTCATAAGAACCTCCATATGTTTTTAGATATTTTCTAACAGCGGATATAAAAACTCCACTGAGGCCCAGTACTCCAATCAGATTGGATACGGCCATAAGACCGTTGAACACATCTCCTATTGACCAGGCGACCTCGACTTTCAGCAGTGCTCCGATAAAAATTATAATGCAGAAAATCCAACGGTAAGGAAGCTTTATTTTAATTCCCCATAGATAGCTGAAGGCTATCTCACCATAATAAGTAACGGCAATAAGACTGGAATACCCAAACAGAAAAGAGCTGGCGGCCACGATCAATCCACCGGCCCTGGGAAGGGAAGCATTGAAGGCAGCCGCAGTCATTCCGGTGGAGGTGCCTTCTGTCCATACTCCTGAGACCAGCACGGTCAAAGCTGTGAGTGTGCAGATGACGATGGTATCGATGAAGACATCGAGCGATGCAATAAATCCCTGCCGGACAGGTTCGGATGTACGCGCCGTTGCATGGTAAACTGCGGCTGTGCCGGTTCCGGCCTCATTGGAATAAGACCCCCGGGATACTCCATAACGCATGGCTTTTAAAACGGTTATTCCAGCTATTCCTCCCGCAACGGATGAGGGCTTAAAGGCCCCTGTGAAGATGAGAGAGAAGGCATGGGGAATTTGTTGGTAAAACATTATTATTGTGACAGCGGCGCCTACAACATACAGGATCACCATGAAAGGGCTTAAAAATTCTGTAACCCTGGCAATGACTTTTATCCCTTTGATGATGACCAGCCAGGTCAGAAATGCCAGGCCTAATCCTGAGACCCAGGGTGCCAGATTCAACTGGGTCTTGAGGGCCAGAGCAATGGAGTTGGATTGGACGGTCGAGGTTGAAAACAGCGGCTTGCATCCCATAAAAAAAGCATAGGCAGCCGCCAGCCAGGGAATTTTGAGCCCATATCGGATGTAATACATCGGACCGCCGGCAGTGCTTCTATCCGGCATGATTCTTTTAAAGGTCTGTCCCAGTACTGCTTCTGCCAGTTTGGTGGCCATTCCCAGTAAGGCCGAAAGCCACATCCAGAATACAGCGCCGGGCCCTCCCATGGCGATAGCGGTACAGACCCCGGCAATGTTCCCATTTCCGATGACTCCTGCCAGAGAGGTGGTCATGGCCTGGAAAGGAGTGATATCTCCAGTTTTCTCGGAGCTGCTCTCTCCTAAGCTGCTGCTTCCGAAGGCGAACTGGAAGGAGAGCCCTAATTTACTGATCTGGATAAATTTTAGTCTGATGCTGAGGTACAGACCAACACCCAATAGAAGGACAGCAGTCTGCGGTCCCCAGACAATAGATGCCAGTGATTGAATGATCTTCTCGAAGAATTCCATTTAGAATGAATTTATGATTTTCCCTGTTTTTTTCTTTGAATCTCCTGTTTAACTCCTTTGTGCAATACCAGAAAATAATATATGGTTAAACACACCATAAGAATAAAAAAACGGCTGATATTTCCCTGAATGAGATAATAAACGGCATAGATTATAACGCCGATGAACAGTCCCAAATGAATGAACGCAAAGATCCAGTCTGACATGTTCAGTATCTTCCGGATTTCTGTATGTTTTATGGTTGAGAAGAGGTACGCCGGATAGATATGATTTTAACGGTTTCTTTGGGAACATCATTCCGGTCGGTGGGGACAGTGGCGATCGCATCAACTACATCCATACCCTGTATGACTTTACCGAATACGCAGTATCCATACCCTTCTCCTGTTTTAGCTGTGTGGTCTAAAAAGGAGTTATCCACATGATTTATGAAGAACTGATTGGTTGCGCTGTGGGGCTCATTGGTTCTTGCCATGGCGATCGTTCCCCGGTCGTTTGATAGTCTGTTGTCTGCTTCATTTTTTATTGGCGGTCCGGATGGTTTTTCCGTTAAGTCTTCGGTATGCCCGCCGCCCTGGATCATGAAATCTTCGATCACCCGGTGGAAGATGGTACCATCGTAAAATTGTTCATCTACATATTTTAAGAAGTTCTCAACTGTAATCGGAGCCTTATCCGGATAGAGCTCTAAAGTTATATCCCCTTTGGTGGTTTTCATAAGTACTTTGGGAGATGCTTCTCTGGCATTTCCAGGTTGATAAAAGGACAGGAGAAAAATAAAAATAGTGGATAAAAGAATCAGGTTTTTGATCATATCTAACTCCTTAAAAAATAAAGGAATGAAAGCAGCCTTGTCTTTTTAATAGAGGCGCCTTGATTACGAGAAAAGATTATCAAAATACCCTTCATAAAGCAAGATAACATGTTTAGGAGTTTCCCCATTTTTTTGGATCACGAAGAAGAACGGGAAAAGACATGTATAAATCGGGGATCTTTTTAACATCTTTTTGTTTTAATCTCGATCGAATGTATGTATATTTATATTTTTGAGAATGGATCACAAATAAATGATCCAAATAATAATTTCAGGAGGGATGAGTGAGAAATAAAAAAATTTTGGTATTTACTTCGCTCGTTGTTTTCCTTAATCTTGCCGGCTTAATAGGAGCCCAGAGGCTATCCCGGCAGCTCTCAGATGAACAGAAGATCCTTCAGGTAATGCATTCAATTTCCAGCCAACAGCTCTATGATTATGTGGCGGAATTGGCTTCAGAAAAATACGAAGGCCGTTTAACCGGTACAGAAGGATTTAATATGAGCGCTGAATGGGTGGCCAAGCATTTTAAGAAATGGGGGATTAAGCCGGGCGGTGACAACGGAACTTATTTACAGGCTTTTCCCAATCCTTACACCTTGGTATTTGAAGACTGCTATGCCTATTTACATATTCCATTTAAGGGAGATGTCCTGAAAAAACATTATCAATATGTCGAGGAGTTTATGCCCGGTTCAACCTCCGGATCAGGGGAAATAACAGCTGAGGTGATCTATGTGGGCTATGGAATCACAGCGCCTGAACTGGGTTATGATGAATATGCCGGCTTAGATGTTAAAGGCAAGATCGTGCTTATGGAACCGGAAGTTCCGGTCAATCCCAACCAGGATGCGGAGCTCTTTAAAAAATGGAGGCCTTACTCATTTCACCAGTATAAACTGGAGAATGCCTTTGACCATGGAGCTAAAGGCATGCTGTATAATTATGGCCCTATTGGAAATCCCAATAATTCCTACCGGGAAGGTTTTGTGTATACCCATATAGGGGCGGATGCAGTTGAGGACATTTTTGCAGGTACAGGTAAGAGCCATAAGGATGTGATTCAAACTATAGGAAAAACCTTAAAGCCACAATCCTTTGCTACCGGAAAAGTCTTCACCATCAAAAATACCACTGAACATCATCCTGATGGAGTCGCATACAATGTTATCGGTATACTTGAAGGATCAGATCCTGTCCTTAAGAACGAAGTGATCATATTGGGAGGGCATCTTGATCACTTGGGCCGCTGTTATGAAATAATTCCGGGTGCCAATGATAATGCGTCTGCGGTCGCTGTTATCATGGGGGTGGCAGAAGCCTTGGCGAACTCACCGGTTAAACTGCGTCGGTCGGTCATGTTTTTGTGTTTTGGAGCTGAGGAGCAAGGAGTGGCCGGAGCCAAGTTTTATGTAGAAAACCCGGTAATTCCTTTGGAAAAAACAGTTGGCCTGATCAATATGGATGGAGTGGGAGCCGGAAATAGGCTTCATGCCCTGGCAGCTGAAAATTATCCTGAATTTTGGAGCTTTATTGATAACGCCAATAAAAAATATGTGCACCGGATATTTACCGGATCCTATTTTGCCAATATCGCCCGGCCGAGACTGGATGCCGCGCGGTTTTTATGGGCAGGAGTCCCATCACTTTCTTTTTCTGCCAGTGGTACCCGCTCATTTTATCATGTTCCCCAGGATAATATTGATATCATTACCCCTGAGATTATGGAAGATCTGGCTCAGATCGTGTTCATGGCTGTTCTGGATATGGATAAGGCAGATGAGCTAAATTTCAGAGATTAATTAAAACAGAATATAGAAGTCAGCAGATAGAATATAGGAGATAGAAGAAAAGTATGACCAAAGCATAGGTAACATAAGATTCAGAAGACATAATTTTGAGTGTTAAATTTTAAATGTTAAGTTTTAAAAAAAGATTATATTAGTTGGAAGATAGAAAGGAGAAACATGCGATTTCATGTTCCCACGCAAATTTATTTTGGTTCGGGAATTATTGATCTAATAGAAGAAATTGTTAGAAACCGGATGGATTCAAAGCGGCCTTTTCTGGTAACCGATAAAAGCATCATCGAAATTGGTTTGACTGACAGGGTGTTCTCCCATTTTCCGGAAATTCCTTATTTCGCCGAGGTTGAACCCAATCCCAGGCATACCACGGTCAATCAAGCAGGGGAAATGATCCGACGGGAAAGATCTGACCTGATCATAGCTGTGGGAGGGGGCAGCGTTATGGATGCGGGTAAAGCTGCTGCACTGCTGGCGACTAATTCAGGGGGGATAGAAGATTATGAAGGAAGGGAGAAATACCAAGTACCCCCACTTCCTGTGGTAGCTGTGCCGACAACCTGTGGGACCGGAAGTGAAGTGACATGGGTATCGGTTATCACGCATACTGAAAGAAAATTTAAAATGAGCATAAAAGGGCCTTTGATGTTCCCGGCAGCTGCCCTGGTGGATCCGGATTTTCTGCTCTCTTTGCCGAAGGCTCTTATTGCCTCTACTGGTATGGATGCTCTAACTCATGCGGTGGAAGCCTATACTGTGAAACCAGCCACATTTATGACCGATATTTTTGCATGTGAAGCTGCCAAGCTGATCTTTACTTATCTCAGGCCTGCTTTTCAGGATATCCGCCAAAACAGCGAAGCGCGGGAAAGGATCATGCGGGGAAGCCTGCTGGCCGGAATTGCTTTTGGAAACAGCGATGTCGGAGCAGTGCACTGTATTGCTGAATCTATTGGTTCGATCTTTGATACACCCCATGGAGTGGCCAATGCTGTATTTCTTCCCTTTGTGATGAGCTATAACCTTCCGGATGCGGCGCAAAGATATGCCGAGCTTGCCGGATATGCAGGAATAAAGGGATCTGATGCCATGTCAACGGCCTTGAGTTTCATTGAGGAAATAAAGGAGCTGTCACGAAGCTTAAATATTCCTTCTTTCAGAGATTTAGGGATCGGGGAAGAGGCGTTCCCTGAGATAGCCAAAAAATCATTTCATAATAATTCCAATCATTCGAATATTCCTGAATTAACTGAGGATGATTATTTGAAGATCCTTCATTTGGCTTTGTAAGGATAAAGTATAAAAGAATAAAAAACGCTAACGGTCTTCGATCAGAACCTGCAGAATTTCTAGCTCATCTGTATCGAACCAGATCTTTCCGCAGTGAAAACATTTGTCCACAGGGACTACATAATGATAGTTGAAGGGCCGGATAAGCATCTTCTGTCCGCAGTCGGGACAGAAAATAATACGCTGTTTCTTCTGGAAGACCTTTCTGGTAAAAGCGGGATTCAGCATGCATTCATTCCGGAATTGTTCGGCTTTTTCTTTTAACTTAGGTGAGAAAGCTTTCTCTTTGCGGGAGATAATGCGGTCTATAACCGGGATCAGTACGAGTTTACCTCCGCATTTGGGGCATTCCTTCAGTGATATTCCCTCATAAAAGATCTCCCTTAAAGGTATATGGCAAATCGGGCATTTGTTGTATTCAGTGGGGCGAAGCGGTTTTAGTTTTAATAAATTATGCCTGGCTTTATGCACCTGCATGAATTCTCTGGCTGGAGCTTCTATTTTCTCCTGGAGATTGCGGAGAATGCTCCCTGGAGTAAAAAAAGGCAGGAGCAGCATTTCTTCTACAGTATAAGGACCTTTCCACTGCCCTTGAGGATCACACACCGCCCATTGTTTACCTGCCTGCAGAAGAATTCCATCAAGAGAGAGAGGTTCTTTTGCTTGGGTTTGGCTCAGTTCATCATAAGAATAAACCAGCTCTCTTGCCTGTTCCCGGTTGTTTTGGATCTCCCAAACTTCCTCGACCACGGCATCTATAGTGCTGGGGATCATATCCGCCAAGAGCTTAAGCCGTTTATTTAAAGGAGGGTGGGAAGTGAAGACGTTTGCCCAGAAACCTTCGGATTCCAGCCCCTTTGATTCAGGGGGAACAATAAACAAGGGGCTGTAAGTCAATTGAAAATCGCCCACAAAACTGTTTTTCAGATGGGCTTTATACACCGCCCGGGCTAGTGCCCGGGGGTTACGGGTGAATTCGACTGCGGCTGCGTCGGCTAAAAGTTCTCTCTGCCGGCTAATCAAGGTGCTAAGAAGATGCATGACCAGCGAAGAGAATAGAAAGGCCAGATATAACGGCACATGCCCCCCCCTACCTTCTTTGCTGGCGGGGAAGGATCCGCCTTCGGTTGCATTCCCAGGTTCCAAAGCCTGTTTTGTCCTTTCGAAAAAATTCGCCAGAGAACAGACCAGTGTGATGTAGTAAGTATCTCCTCTTATGATGTGCGCCAGCTCATGGGCGATCACAGCCTGAAGTTCATCCCGGGTGAAGTCAGCCAAAAGCCCTTCTGTGACCAGAATACAGGGAGTCTTATCCGGTTTGATCAGGGCCATGGAATTTACCGCAAAAAAAGGAATGATATAAGGTTCAATTTTAGGAAGGCCGGTGGCGATCCTTATTTCCTCGATAGAATTAATGAATTGTTTGTGATAACGGTCTTCCGGCTCCGGTGGTTTGGCCTGCATCCTGTCCAGAATGAAATTAGCTCCGAATTTTTTAGCGTCATAAAAATGAAGAGCTGCGATCAGAAAAGCGATCACCCCGGTTATCCAGAGAAATTTCACGATAGCGTCACCGGCTAAAACATAAGTTTTAATAAAAATAAATCCTAAACTTGCCAGGATGACGAATCCAATGAATCCGATCAGAACATAATAAAAGAGAATCAAGATTACAAACAGAAAAAGGCTCTTTTTCCACTGACGGCTCTGGGCCTCATAAAAATCAGTCAGCAGCTTTTTGCCATCCCGGAATGGAGATTTTTTCATGTCTTTCCTTTGTTGCCTAATGATAGTAAAAAAATTTTCCGTTATCAATTATTAAATATTTTATAATGGGCGACCCCTTTTTAGGTTTAAAAAGCAGGTGTTTTGCCTGCGATTGGCCCCTCTGCTGTAACGGCTACGAGGTGCTTTTTGTCATTGGAAAAAGCGAGGGAATGGATCCCATAAGCATAAGGTCCGAGGGTTTTTAGGAGCGACAACCGCAAGTCCCAAAACTTGATAGTCTTATCGAAAGAAGTCGAGGCCAAAATATTAGGGCTCAGGAATCTTACTGATGTAACGGGATCACTGTGAGCTTCGGTCTCCCAGACCAATTCTCCTGTGGCAGCATCCCATATTCGAATGGTCTTGTCATAAGAACCTGACGCCAGATAAAGGCCATCTAGGGAAAAATCCACTGAGATCACCTCGCCGGTATGCCCTTCCAATACCTTATCACTCTCTGACAGAGTGCCTTTACGGTCATCCTGCAGTATGAGGTCCCATAAAACTATCTTTTTGTCCCATCCGGCTGAAGCCAGTATCGAACCATCAGGTGAGAATCGAGCCTCATAGACGGCCTCAGAATGATAGTCCAGATCTTGAAGCGGTTCTCCATTAGAAAGGCTCCATATTCTCAGAGCATGATAGTCTCCTGTGCCCGCAGAAGCGAATCTGGTGCTGTCAGATGAAACGGAGATTGAAAGTACCTGACTGCCTGGAATCTGGATCGTTTTTTTGGCATCTTCCTCGTCCTGTTGATCAGCCTTCAGATCCCGAATGACTATGGTTCCGTCCATAGACCCGGTCAAAAAAAATCTGCCGTCAGGCGAGTATGCGATCCCAAGTGCCGGCCGGGCATGGCCGTAATAAACATCAACAGCACCCCCTGTATCCGTATCATTGGCTTGAACGGTACTGTCTTTTCGCGTGAAAGCATATTTTTTATCATCTGCGGTGAAGCTGGCTTTACCTAGATAAAGCATTTCTTTCCTCCTTTTTTCCGGTGATATCCTGGGCGAAGAATACTTCTGGTTGCAACGAGGGCAAACGATCGATATCCAGAATTGTGAACCGGTTTTATAAATTCTTCCATTTTTAACGTCACATATTATATGATTTTTTCAATTAAAAATCCTTAGTATTGTCTCTATTCTATAAAGCCCTCTGTTTCTGAGAAAGCCATCGAATATTTGCAGAAATCTGCCGACATTGAGATGCCTTTTGCAATGAGTTGGTTGGGACGGTTTATGCCTTGGCAGGCCACTGGAATGAATTTTTGAAAATTCTCGAAGAAATGGAAAGGATTTAAAAAGAGCGATATATTTTCCCATTCAAAAAAACTTGGGATTTATCTGAAGCCTGGACTTGTTCAGGAATCTCAAACATGTGGTTAAAAGATGCTGCAGTAAATTCAGATTGATCCAAATGACTTATTTGTGATTTTTTGGATAGTCTTCCCTTTTAAGGATTCAATTTGGCGCCGCATTTCTTACAAAAACGGGCGTCATTATCGTGCTTTTCATACAGGCAGTTAGGGCAAACCTGAGTATTGTTTTGTATCGAAGGTTTTAACATTTCAGCGGTAACGATGCCGGTTGGTACGGCAATAATGGAATAGCCCATTATCATCACGATGCTAGCCAGGAATTGTCCCAGCGGAGTTACCGGGCTTAGGTCTCCATACCCAACGGTGGTAAGGGTTACTATAGCCCAGTAAATACTGAGCGGAATACTCTTAAATCCGCCAGCTTCTCCTTCGACCAGGTACATGAGGGTCCCGATGATTATGACCAGGATAATCACAAAAAAAATGAAAATGCTGATTTTTTCGCGACTGGCCCAGATGGCTCGTGCCAGGAGACGGCCAGCCATGATGTAGCGCGTTAGTTTAAGAATGCGAAAAACACGCAACAACCTTAAAATCCTTATTACGAGCAGGCTTTGGTAATCCCCAACCAGCAAACCCAGGTAAGTGGGGATTACGGCCAGGAAATCGATTGTCCCATAAAAACTGAAAATATATCGTCCCGGTTTTTTCACAATGCCGATACGCAGGATATATTCCAGGGTGAAAATTCCGGTTATGACCCATTCTAAAAAAACAAGCGAATCGTGATAGCTTTTCTTGATCCCCGGGACACTTTCCAGCATAACCAGTACAACACTAACGAGGATGACCGCCAGTAATGTTATGTCAAAAATTTTTCCAGCACGGGTGTCGGCCTCAAAGATAATCTCGTAAAGCTTATCCTTTAAATTTTCCATTTTTCCACCCGGATCTATCACTCATAATACACACAAAAATATTATCCAGTCAACCATAAAACCTCAAGAAAACTCTTGAAATAACCTTGCGGAAGCAATTAAAAAGAGGGGGAATATATGGGAAGCAGCGGATCGAGTGACAGAACTATTGCATATTTCGGGTGAAATTATCTTTGGTTATGATTCTGCTGCCTGCTGTCTTCGGTATTGCAGCTCCATTTCTCTTCCTAATTGAAGCCTTGGATGGTATAATTAAAACAATATAATAAAAAACATAATTAAAAGGAGTATATTATGATGATCAACAGAAAAATCTGTTTTTTTTCTACTATTTTTACTGTTTTGATATTTTTATTTATCGGTGTAAGTTACAACCTAGCTGAAAGCCCTAATGGCCAGAGTGCTTCAGAAAAATGGTCATACTTTGAATTTAAATCCGGTCAGTTTTTCAAATATAAATTAACCTCAGAGCGGGGTCTTGAGGGCTGGGTGAGCATCAAGGTTGAAGAAGGTGAGGGAGATGCCTTGAATATTACCTTGGCCGGTGATTGGCTGGGAGAGTTTTCGGAAACCGCAAAGTTTGAACCTGGAACAGCACCAATGGAATTTGTCTATTCCGTGGAAAATTTTGAGATACCCAATGCCATGGGAAGTCTTCTTATGGTTGATGGAGCTATCATTGAGAATGTGATCTGGAAAGATGGTTTTACTTGGTCTCAGGATGATAAATCGGCAGAGGTAAGGGGAACCCAGGAATATAATGGTATTCAGGGGCTGGTCATGACTTTCACCAGCACCCATTTTGCGACTAAAGAAGTTCGGAAAAGGATCTACTGTGTCAATCCGGATCTTCCGCTTCCCCTTTATCTGCAGTGTCCGGCGGCGAATGATACCTGGACTTATACACTGATCGAAGCAGCCGGATATTAATCTGGATTGCGAAAGTTTTTCGTAAATAAAAAGTTTTTCTTAACTCCTTTCCCGGCTGTAGTATCCTATTCTCCTTTGATCTGGGACTATTCATAACTGACAAAAAGTGGTGGCCATCAAGTTTTGCCGCAGACTGTGAGCTGGTAGTTTTGTTTCTTTTCCTTTTTCCGTTCATTTGATTTAGTCAAGCCAGTATGCTATAAGCATATTTCGAGACCCGAAAGATCATTTAATGGATATTCTCAGACAATTCATTTATTTTGCGGGAGGGAAAAATGTATGAAAAACCAATGAAAGGGATTACTCTGTCCTTTGTTTTACTTTGGATCATTTCTTTATTTGTTTATCCACTTCAAGCCCAAGAAAATCAGGGAAAAAAGGCGCTCACCTTTCAAGATATCATGAAATTCAGGGAAGTGCATTCACCTGTTCTTTCAGAGAATGGACATTGGCTCGCTTATGAAGCCCGCCCCGGTGTGGGAGACAGCATGACCTATATTCATGATCTGGAAAATAATAAAGAATACACAGGGTATCGGGGAAAGAGGCCGGTTATATCCAAAAACTCAAAATGGGCGGCTGTTATGGTCGATCCCGAATCCTTTGGGATCACAGAATCGGAGAAAAAGAAAAAAAAGCAGGGGATGACTCTCTTAAATCTTGAATCAGAAGCATCTTTTCATTACGAAAGAGTTAAGGCTTTTCTTTTTTCTGATGATTCCAGATGGATCGCTTATCAGCATTTTGAAGAAGAGAAAGAACCGCAAAAACAGGAAGTGAAGAAACCTGCAGAGGAACAGCCAAAAGAGGAAAAAGAAGAGGAGAAACCAGCCCAGCCCCAACCAAAACTGAAGAGCGGTAGTTCCCTTATACTTAAAAATCTTGAAACCGGGGAAGAGATTCAAATACCCTCTGTTTTAGAGTTTGCCTTTGATAAACCTTCCCGCTATTTGGCCTATGCTGTGGCTGAAGAGTCAGGTGAAGAGAATGGTTTGTATTATGTGTCACTCAGCCGGGAAGGCTGGTCTAAAAATTCCCTCCAAAAAATTCCCAAAGCTGAATTTTCTCAATTAAGCTGGTCCCAAGAAGGCAGCAAATTGGCTTATTTGGTAGGCCCTTTTGATGAAGAACTGACCGCTCCCAAATGTTCTCTGTGGATCTGGGATGGTGTGACTGTAAGGCTGGTTCAGGCTGTGGACTTGCCGGCAGTGTCCCAGGGATGGTTTATACCCATAAAAAATAAGATCGAATGGAGCAAAGATGGTGAGAGAGTCTTTTTTGGTTTAAAACCGGATATATTTCTGGAGGAAAAAGAACCCGAAAAAAAGGATGAAAAGATCATTCAAGCAGAAGAACTTTACGATATGGATGAAATTCTGGAGAAGAAAGAGGTGGATGTATGGCATTGGGATGACCCCTTCATAAATTCCCATCAGAAGAAGCTGTGGGCTCAGTTAAAACAAAGGACTCATGATGCGGTCTATCATTTGGGCTCAAAAAAGTTCGTGCAGCTGGGTGATATGGATATGACTTATATCAGAAGAAATGAAAATCCTGATCATGTACTGGGTTTTTCCGATGTTCCCTACCGGAAAGAGGCCACCTGGGACGGAAGTTATTATGATATTTTTCTTATCAATCTTAAAACCGGTGATAAACGAAAAGTTGCATCTCGTTTGGAACGGCAGGTTGAATTATCCCCTCAGGGACGTTTTGTTGTTTTTTATAACAATAAACACTGGCATCTTTATGACTCTAAAAATGGCTCCGTCACAAACCTAACACAGGATCTCAAAGTTCCTTTTTATGATGAGGACCATGATTATCCCAGTGCGCCTCCCGGTTACGGGATTGGCGGCTGGGTGGAAAAAGACCGCGCGGTTTTGATCTATGATAAGTATGATATCTGGCAGTTTTCTACTCAGACCCATAAAACCGTGAATATTACCGGCGGTACCGGCCGGGATCTTGATCTAACCTTTAGAATTATCCATACAGATCCGGAACAAAGATTTTTCACTGAGAAGGAAAAACTGCTGCTTTTATCCTATCATAATCTGAAAAAGAATAATGGATTTTATACCGGACAGATCAGTGGAAAATCGGTTGAAAAACTTTTAGAGGAGAAAAAGAAATTCCAATTTTTAGCCCTGGCAAAAAGTAGCAGCAGGATAATGTTTACCCAGGAAAGTTATGAGGAATTCCCAGATATTTGGATAAGCGACCCTGATTTTGCCTCGCCGGAAAAGATTTCCAATGTAAACCCTCAGATCAAAGATTTTGCCTGGGGAACGGCTGAGCTGGTGGAGTGGCTCAGCCTAGACGGAATTCCTCTTCAGGGAGTTCTCATTAAGCCGGGAAACTACGAACCGGGGAAAAGATATCCGGTATTCACTTATTTTTATCGGTTCTTCTCTCAAAGACTGCATGAGTTCAATCAGATCGTAATCAACCACCGCCCCTGTTTTCCCTTTTATGCCAGCCACGGATATGCTGTTTTCCTGCCTGATATCCGGTTTGACATCGGAAATCCGGGATATTCCGCCACCAAATGCCTTGTTCCCGGGATCCAAAAACTAATCGATATAGGAATTGCCGATCCTAAGGCTGTGGGCCTTCACGGCCATTCATGGAGCGGTTACCAGACAGCTTTTGTCATAACTCAGACAGACATATTTTCTGCCGCCATAGCCGGAGCTCCTGTATCCAACATGACCAGTGCTTACAGCGGTATCCGGTGGGAGTCCGGTCTGGCCCGGCAGTTCCAGTATGAAAAATCCCAGAGCCGTATCGGTGGAAGCCTCTGGGAAAAACCGGAGCTGTACATAGAAAATTCTCCGGTATTTTATGCCGACAGAATAGAAACTCCCTTGCTGATCATGTTCGGTGATGAGGATGGAGCGGTTCCCTGGTATCAGGGTATCGAGCTTTATCTGGCGATGCGGCGTCTGGGAAAAGATTGTGTCTTTCTTCAGTACCGCGGAGAGCCTCATCACCCGCAGAAGTATGCGAACAAGCTGGATTATTCCATTAAAATGAAACAGTATTTTGATCATTATTTAAAAGGAGAACCGGCCGCGGACTGGATTAAAAAGGGAATCCCATATACTGGAAAATAGATAGATAACTGAATTGCTAAAAACAATCTCGGTTGAGAATGATTAAAATATTATTATTTATAAGTATGGAGTTAGTATGAAAAAAATATTCCGGATAGTCCTTATTTTATTTTGTTTGTCGATCACAGCTTTAGCTGCCGATCTAAGAAGACCAGAAGATTTTCTTGGATTCGATGTGGGTACGGAACGGAAACTGGCTGATATGCATCAGATCAATGAATATTTCAGGTATCTTGATGAAGCCAGCCCCCGGATCAAAGTTGTCGAAGTGGGAAAGACGACCATGGGGAATCCATTCATTGTAGCTTATATTACATCTGAAGAAAATCAAGCCCGGTTAGATCATTTAAGGTCTTTCCAACAAAAACTCGCAGACCCCAGAAAGATCAACGACCAGGAGGCCGAAGCAGCTATATACCAGGGAAAAACCGTTGTTATGATCAACTGCTCTATTCATGCCTCTGAGATCGGAGCCTCACAAATGTCTCTAGAACTTGCCTATGATCTTGCCAGCCGGCAGGACGGCAAGACTCTGGAGATTCTGGATAATGTCATTTTAATCCTGATTCCCATGCATAATCCTGATGGTATCCAGATGGAAGTGGATTGGTACCGGAAAAATCTGGGAACAAAATATGAGGGGGGGAGGATGCCCTGGCTGTATCATAAATATGTGGGGCATGATAACAATCGAGACTGGTACATGTTCACCCAACAGGAAACCCGGTTGACGCTCATCGTGCATAATGCCTGGCATCCCCAGATCGTTCTCGACATGCATCAGATGGGAAGCAGAGGGGCACGGATATTTGTGCCGCCTTTTATTGACCCCTACGAGCCAAATGTTGATCCTATCCTGCGTCAGGCAGTGGCGATGTTGGGCACGTTCATCGCGACGGAAATGACCGCAGAAGGAAAAGCGGGAGTTATTCACAGTAGTGGTTTTGATGCCTGGACACCGGCCCGGGCCTACCATCATTACCATGGGGGTGTACGGATCCTGACTGAATTAGCCAGTGCTAAGCTGGCTACTCCCATTATCGTAGAGCCGGATCAACTGCCAGCTGATCTTAAACAGCCGTCAGTTAAGATGCCGCTTCCCTGGAAAGGAGGGACCTGGACTTTAAGAGATATCATTGATTACGATTATTCTGCAGCTATGGCTGTACTCACAAATGCAGCCCGTCTTAAAGAGAACTGGCTGCAAAACTTTTACCGGGTCCACAAAAATGCGGTGCAGTGGAGCGGAAGCCCTTATGCTTTCATTGTTCCAGAGGACCAGAATGATCCTTCCACGTCCGTAAAATTGTTGGATATTCTCCGCATGGGAGGAGTCGAGATCCACCAGGCAAAAAAAAGCTTTGATTGCAACGGATGCCAATACCCGGAAGGCACGTATATAATCTATATGGCTCAGCCTTATGGTAGTTTTGCCAAAGCTTTGCTCGAAAAGCAGGACTACCCGGAAATAAGAGAATACAGCGGCGGCCCTCTTAAAACTCCTTACGATGTGGTTGCCCATACTCTGCCCCTGCTCATGGGGGTCGAAGTACTGCAGGCAGAGAAATCCTTTGACGCAGATACGGTCCTGGTGAAAGAGCTTTTTTCTCCCAAGGGAACTTTGATCCAGGCCAGAGATGCCATGGGATTTTTATGGAGACATGGGGCCAATGATGCTGTTGTCGCCTTAAACCGTCTTATTAAAGAAGGTCATCTTGTTTTCTGGGCATCTGAGGAATTTTCGGCCGGAGGGCAGATCTATCCTCCTGGAACCATGGTGGTGATCAATGATCGGGAAGATCTGGTCGATGACTTGAAAAACATTATAAAAGAACTTTGTGTTGATTTTGTAGGCCTTGCTGCGAAACCTGATATCCAGAGTTATGCGTTAAAACCGGTGAGGCTGGGTTTGTATAAGAGCTGGACAGCCTCTATGAATGAGGGCTGGACCCGCTGGGTTCTGGAGCAGTACGAGTTTCCTTATCAGAGTGTTTTTGATGAGGATATCCGCAGAGGCCAGTTAAAAGACAGGTATGATGTTCTGATCATCCCGGATATGTCATCTTCTGCAGTCATCAAGGGTCTGCCGGAAAGCGCTGTGCCCATGAAATATATCGGAGGGATCGGGGAGATCGGAATTAGAAATCTAGATGAGTTTGTCCGGAGCGGCGGGACATTAGTCCTTTTAAACTCGTCCTGTGAATTTGCCATCGAACATCTGCATGTTGCGGTCAATAATGATGTGGCCAGAGTAAACCGCAAGGATTTCTTTATTCCCGGGTCTATCCTCAAGGTGCTGAATAAAAAGGATCATCCCATTGCCTATGGGTATGACCGCGACAGCTCTGTGTTTTTCCGGCGCAGCCCGGTCTTTTCCGTTTATGAAGGGACCAGTGTGGTCAAGTACCCAACGAGCTGTTTTCAAAGCGGATGGGCTAATGGGATCGAATATTTGAATAACAAGAGCGCAGTGGTGGATATTCCTTTTGAAAAAGGGAAGGTGATCATGATAGGATTTCCGGCATTATACCGCGGCCAGTCTCATGCTTCCTTTCGTTATCTGTTTAACTCGATCTACTATGGAGCGGCTACCTTTCGCCGGCTTGCCACATTCTAAAAATTGGGGGCAGCTTAGAAGACCAGCCTCTTTTTGAATCAGGACAACCTTAATTTTTTGATTCAGCTTGACAATCTATAATTTAAGGTTTATATTAACCAAAAAGTTAAACTAAATAGTTGGTTAATATGCATAGATCTAAAAAAACGGCAAAGGAGCGTATCCTGGAAGCGGCTTTAAAAGAATTTGCCAGTTCAGGGTATGGAGGCGGGCGGGTTGATAGAATTGCCCAAAAAGCTGATGTAAATAAAGCCATGCTCTTTTATTACTTTTCTTCCAAGGAAAATCTTTTTAAGATAGTTTTAACCTGGGTTTTAAGTGAACTGATTAAACAGGTTCAGACCGTCTTTAGAGATTCTCAAGTCCCGGAAGATCTCATCGAGGCTCTTCCCAGGACGTACATTGAATTTTTTCATAAAAACCCAGATATCTTGAAGATGATAGCTTTGGAACTGGTGCAAAATCCTAAACATATTTCCGCCCTCGTTTCCGAGATATTCAGCAGTGTTGCGGTTCCACCCCGGGAGCTCGTTTACAACAAGTTTCTTAAGTGGAAACAAGAGGGATTGTTTTCTGAAGAGGACCCTCTTCAGTCTATGATGAATATTGTATCCTTGTCCATTTTTTCCATTCTGGGAGTTCCTGTGGTGGAAGCGATCTTCGGTCTCAAGATCGACCGCGACAAAGATTTTTTTGAAAAACGTATCCAAAGCATTATCCATCTGCTTAAAAAAGGAATGCTGCCATGAAAAAAATCTATTTGCTTCTGATAACCCTTATGGTTTTTCCCGGGGTCCTTGTTTCTCAGGAAAAAATATCCCTATCCCAGGCCATTGAAGAGGGATTGAAACTAAGCGGAGAGTATCAGAACCGATTACTTGAGGACCGGTCGCTGGAATTAGAGAGGGTTTTAACCAGAAAAGATAAGTTCTTTTCAGTTGAATTTGGAGCCGATTATCTCTACAGATCCCAAACCATGTCATTGGAGACGCCTTCGATATCCATTCCAGGATTAATTGAAATCCCAGGCAGAACGATCGAAGCCGGGGTTAAGAATAATTTTGACCTAAAAATGTCACTGGTTCAGCCGCTCTATTCCGGCGGCATACTGTCTAACAATGAAAATCTAGTGGAATTACGCCAGGCAGTAGAAAAACATTATACCTTTCTTAGAGAAATAGAGATATCAGGATACATCAAGAGTTCCTTTTTTACCTATCTGGAATTCCTGCAGAAAAAAAGTTCCCTGAAGATCCAGTTGGATAAACTATCCCTTCATTACCAGAGAATAGATAATCTATATCAGGAAGGATTGGCAAAGAAATCAGATCTGTTGGAAACACTCTCCAGACAGGAAGAAATAAAATTGACCTTACATGATCTTGATCAAGCGATCGATAGGGAGAAAATCCACTTCATGCAGCTTACCGGTCATTATCTTGATTCCATTTGCGAAAATTATAGAGAGCCCTGTGAAGGCTTTGAGTCATCCTGGGAGTACTTTGAAAAAAATCATCCTGTTCTTAAGGCATTGGATGGTCAAGTTGAATTATTAGCCCTTCAAAAAAAAATAGTCATTGGTAAATACCGTCCTCACCTTAATGGTTTTGCAGAACTGCACTATGGCAAGCCTGGGCTTGATTTCTTTGAAAAAAAATGGTCGCTCTATTTTCAGGGTGGAGTAATCCTGAATATTCCTGTTTTCAGCTGGAATAAGATTTCTGAAGAAAAATCGATCGTTGATTTTAAAATAGAGAAGGTGAATAACCAAAGACAGGATTTTGTAAGAAAGATAAGGGAAAATCTTGAAAAGCTTTATGCTGCTCAGGATTCCTTATCCTCTAAACTTGAAAATCTCGACAAATTGATCGCTTACTCTCAGGAAGACGCGTCCCTTAAAAATCAATTGTTTACGGAAAAGCAAATAACCAATCTAGATTATCTGACCACACTCTTATCCAAAGATAGATACTTGTCAATGAGAGAAGAGGTGCTTTTTCAATTGGAGCAGATAAAAGTCAATATCAATACCCTGATCGGCAGGGTTGAGGGAGAATAAATATGAAAGGAATGAAATATCGCGCTGCAATTTTGGTTGCTTTGTTGGTGGCCTTCCTGAGCTGTAAGCAGCAGCCGTCAGGCTATATCCGTGCGGCCGGAGTAGTGGATGGGGAAATAATCTCCTTGAAATCCCTGGTAAGCGGAAAGATCCTCAGACTGAATTTCAACGAAGGCGTGCATGTCAAAAAGGATGAAGTGCTGGTCGAGATCGAGGCGGATAAGATCATAACCCAGATAAAAGGTTTGGATTTTAAAGAGAAAGAGATCAGCATTAATTCTAATAAACTGCAGCGGCGGATCAGTCTTTTAAGATCGAACCTCGATTACTGGAAGGGTCAGGTAGAAAGCTTCGAAAGGCTCCGGGAGAAGAATTCCATTTCTGGTGATGAATTGGAAAAGGCAAAATTAAAGTTAAAGGAAATCGAAACCAGCCTTTTCGAAACCGAGCAGACTCTGCAGGAACTCAGGGTGAAAAAAGAAGACCTTCAAAATGAAAGAAACAGACTTGAACTCCTTCTTAAAGATCATACACTTAACTCTCCGGTGACGGGTTTGGTTCTAGACCGGTATATGAATGAAGGAGAGATCATACTGCCCGGGATGTCCATTGCTGATATCCTGGATACAAGCAGCTTGTTTATAGAAACTTTTGTTGAGGAGAAAGAGCTCGGCAGGCTCAGCATAGGACAAAAAGTGGAGATATTTGTCGACGGAATCGAGGGGCGCTCTTTTTCGGGAGAGATCAGATTATTCGGAAGGGAAGCAGAATTTTCACCAAAATATATTCTTTCCGAGCAGGAAAGGCAGTCCCTGCTTTATAAGGTAAAGATCATTATTGATGGAGATAATGAGGTCTTTAAAATCGGGATGCCGGTCACCATCCAAGCGAAGGCGCAAATTTATTATGATTAAGACCAAGGATAAGAGGAAATAATGCTCAGGCTGGAACGGATGACTAAGAAATATGGAGATGACCTGGCTGTTGACCATATCTCCATGACGGTAACTCCGGGGACCTTGGTCATACTTGCAGGCGCAGATGGTGCCGGTAAATCTACGCTGTTGAAAATGATCGTAGGCCTGGTGCATAAGGATTCCGGAGAGATCTATCTCGATGAGGTTGCTATCGGCAGTAATTTCCGCCGGATCACCTCCAGATCCGGATATATGCCGGAAAGATTTTCTTTGTATACGGATTTGAGTGTGGAAGAAAACATGAATTTTTTTGCCGCTATTTATGGGGTCAGCCGTGCTCGCAGAGAAGATTTGAAGCAGAGGCTGCTGGATAAAACCGGGATGGCGGCTTTTAAGAAAAGAAAGGCAGGTGAGCTTTCGGGCGGGATGAAACAAAAATTGGCTTTATCAACCATTTTGCTTTCTTCGCCAGAGATTATTTTTCTGGATGAACCTACCACCGGAGTTGACCCCCTTTCCCGGATTGAATTTTTTAATATCATTAATGAATTGAAACAGGAAGGCAGAACCATTCTCGTTTCCACCCCTTATTTGAGTGAGGCAGAAAAGGGGGATATCGTGGTTTTCATAAAGAAAGGGAGGAAGATAAAGGAAGGGACGATTAAAGATCTGAAAGCGGGATTCCCGGGAAAATTATATGAGATCATCCCAAAAGGAAATATTTTTGATGTCTGGGAAAAAATTCAATCTGATCGGGAGCTTAAGGATGATGTCTATATCAGGGGAAATACTCTCAGATACATGCAAACCGGGTCAGAAAATTTTATCTCCCGCATCCCGTCTCTGAAAATAAAGGAAGAACGGGTTTCATTAGAAGATATCTATCTCTATTACGAAAAGAAACAATTAGGTGTCGAGGACAGTCTGTAAACTCATGGATGAAAAAACTGTCACAGTAGAAAATTTAACCCGGAAATTCGGCCGGTTTACTGCCGTCGATAATATCAGCTTTTCCATGAAGGCAGGTGAGATTTTGGGTTTTTTGGGCCCCAATGGCGCCGGCAA
>CAZLBV010000053.1:0-12261 GCA_964557845.1 uncultured Eubacteriales bacterium
ATTTTTTATTTTTTTTTAAAAATATTTATCCATCATTCTATATTGTATGGCTTCAGATAAATGAGCCGGTTTGATCTCTTCTATCCCTTCAAGATCAGCTATGGAACGGGCGACTTTCAAAACCCTCGTGTAAGCCCGGGCACTGAATCCTAACCGGTTTACCGCCATCTCCATCAATTTTTTTCCGTCTTCGTCGATTCGGCAGAATGTTTTTATTTCCTTAGTATCCATTTGTGCGTTGAAATAAACATCTTTTTGTTTAAACCTCTCTAGCTGGGTTATCCGGGCTCTATGCACACGAGCCCTGATCTCTCGTGAACTTTCCCCGGTTTGATCTTTGATCATGTCTCTGAATTGCACTCTAGGGACTTCGACTTGAATATCAATTCTATCCAATAAGGGACTGGAAATTCTTGAATAATAACGATTTTTCGAAATTTCAGAATACCCATGGCTTTTCGGATCATAATCAGAAGTATCATTCTCAAAAGGATTCATAGCAGCGACTAACATGACTCGACTTGGAAAAGTTATTGACATAGCCGCTCGGGATACAGTCACCTCTCCATCCTCAAGAGGCTGCCGCAATCCATCTAAAACATGTTTACTAAATTCCGAAAGCTCATCCAGAAACAAAACCCCATTATGCGCTAAACTAACCTCACCTACTCTTGGGATCAATCCTCCTCCGATCAATCCGGCCAGAGTTATAGTATGATGCGGAGATCGAAAAGGCCTTTCACCCACGACCCCTTTGTATTTCAATAAACCGGCTGCACTATAAATGCGGGTAACCTCTATGATCTCATTGAAAGTCATTTCTGGAAGAATGGTTGGCAGCCGCCGCGCTAACATGGTTTTTCCGGCTCCGGGAGGACCGATCATCAACAGATTATGTCCTCCCGCAGAGGCAACTTCAATAGCTCTCTTAGCATGCTGCTGGCCTTTTATATCTTTAAAATCAATATCATGTTCGTTCTCCTGAAGGAGATCATTTATACTGTATTTAGAGGGAGCCACCGAATGGGGGTCACTTAAAAGCTTGATCACCTGAAACAAATTTTCTATGGCGTATATGTTTAATCCTGGCACTAGAGCTGCTTCTTTTTCATTATCCTTAGGGACAACAATTCCATTGAAACCCTTCTTTTGAGCGAGTACTGCTGCCGATAAAACTCCCTTGGCAGGCTTCAAGCTACCATCCAGAGCCACCTCACCTAAAAAAAGAAACTGACAGAGCCTGTCCGGTGGGAACAAATCAAGATGAGCCAGAAGGCCGAGGCAGATCGGGAGGTCAAAAGAAGACCCCTCTTTTTTAATATCAGCAGGAGCTAAATTAATTATGATCTTTCTGGAAGGAAATTTATACCCGCAATTTTTCAATGCCGCCTTCACCCTTTCTCGGCTCTCACGGATTACCGTATCCGGCAGGCCTACGGTAATAAATGAAGGGATTCCATTCGAAATATCCACCTCTACTTCAACCAGGTTGGCATCTATGCCCAATAACGTTGCACTCGATATTTTAAACAACATTTCAATTAAACTATTAAAATAATATGGCTTATATAAAGAAAGACGATGCTGGATAAAGATTTTTTTCAGATTAAATACAAGGGAGTGAAATATTTATTAACCGGCCTTATTTGGTAAACTCTTTGGCCAGATTTTCCATCTCTTTTTCAATATCTCTTTGGGATTTAAAGCGGAGTTTAGTAACCCTAATAGGCTTTTCATCCTTGTCTTTTGTAACAAATTTAAACTCATCCGGTTTCTTCTCTTCTGCAACTCCTTCTTCTTTTTTCTCCTTGGTCACACGCTTTTCACCAAATACCTTTTCCCTCACCTCAGGAACGGTTAGTTTAGCAATCTCTTTTAACGTCTCTAAAACTCCCATCCCATTAATAGCCGATGATTCCAAAAAGGGTCGTCCGTTTGGATTTAACAGATTGTTGAAGGTTTCAACCGGAATTAAATTATCTAAATCCCTTTTGTTGTACTGGAAAACAAGAGGAATGGTATTCAAATCGAAACCGTGATCAAGCAGATTCTTTCTCAGGCTGTCGAAATTTTCCAGATTGGCATCAATAAGAGGTATCTGGGAATCCGCCACAAATACTATTCCATCCACACCTTTGAGCACACTCTTTCTGGAGGCTTCATAGAAAACTTGGCCGGGAACGGTCATAAGCTGAAAATGGGCCGTATATCCATGTATCATCCCGGCTTTAATGGGCAGAAGATCAAAAAATAACGTTCTCTCGACTGGAGTTTCCAAACAGAGAAGATCCCCTCTCGAATCGGCATCGATCTTGCTGAAAATATATCTCAGGTTTGTAGTTTTGCCGCTTAAACCAGGACCATAATAAACTATCTTAATGGCTATTTTTTTGCTGATATGATTAACAAAAGCCATATTTTTTATTCCATTATATTATTCTTATTTTATTAACACAAATAATATGTGTAGTCAAACTTTCCTTGAGCATTGATTGCTTTTATTTTACTTCCGAGTTTATCCGGCCGGAAGAAAACAGCTCAAAAATCTTCCTGTATTTATTAATTACAGCAGGCCAGGAATATTTCCGGCGGACATATTCAAGGCCATTTTTACCCAGGGCATCTCTCAGCTGAATCCTGCTGGATAAAAGATCTAAGACTGCTGCAAATTCATCATACTCTGAAAACCATAATCCGCAATTACCTTCCAGGCAGTGGTGTTTCAGCGGATCTGTTTTTTCTTGGACAATGATCGGGGATTTAACCGAAAGGGACTCCAAAGCTGCCATACAGAGGCTTTCGAAATACGAGGGGTGGATCGTTGCTGTAGCGGCTGCCATTATTTCTTCCTTTTCTTCAGGAGAGACAAATCCCAAATACCGGATCCTGGGATGCTCTGGAAGTTCCATTAAAAGCTTTCCAATGAGAACGAGATCGGCTTGGCTTCGCTTTTCACAATAGCGCTTAAAATAATCTACCATTTCCCGGCAGCCTTTCCCTTCTTCGATCCTACCGGCATAAAGAAAAAATGGCTGTTTAAGGTTGTATTTTTCCTTGCCTACACAAGATTGGATTCCATTAGGAATATCAACACCTACTCCCACAATATCCTGATATTTACCTTTAAAAGAAAAATAGCTGCTCAACATTTTCTTTTCTGCTTCAGTATTGAAGATAAAAGCTTGAGGAGCTGCAAAGACATCCTTCATAATATCTAGATGAAGGGCAGGTTCATCATGAGCGGTAGGTACCAAAGCTTTCTTCCCTTTGATTCTTTTCAATCCCCAATAAGTATTGAAGTACAGGTAGGTAAAGAATACAAAAACATCATGTTCCTTCTCTTCTTTTTCCAGCGCTTCTAAAAGAGACGGGCAGCAAGGCCCCTGCCTCTCCATCCAATCCAATTCATCTTCCCTGTTATGCTTGTTGGCAAAAATCCAATCAGAGTACTCATTGAATGATCGAATATCTCTTTCTTTATCAACAGGAAAACGTTTAACCCTAACACTATTGAGAATTGTCTCTCCGGGTGAATACTCATTTTTCCAAGTCACATAATCCTTGGCCGTTGTGGTGTAAACAGTGCAGTCGAAACCGGCATCAGATAATCTCTCTGCTATTTGGCGGCAGTGCAGTTCCGATCCGCCCATGACTTCTTTTCCGTATCTTTGGACAACGAATGCGACTTTCAATCTTTAATTCCTTATATTTCTCATATTATCCTGCTTTTTTTCTTTGTATCTCAGAATATTTTTTAAAACAGCTTATCCATGATCTTCAAGAGTTCTTTCTTCAGATCCATTTCCTTTTTGTATCTTTTTAAACGTCTTCTTTGACCCGAGACGATCTCTTTTTTTAATGATTTATCATGAGCCAATATATAAATTAATTCCCCGATGCGATCGACGCTTTTGTCTTTTATCAAAACACCCGCATCTCCTAAGGTACCTGGGACAGCCGTACAATCATAAGCAGCGATCGGCAGATCGAATATCATACTTTCGATAAAAGGAAGTCCAAAACCTTCATGCTCACTTAATGACAGAAATACATCCGAGGCTTTATAAAGTGCGAACATCTCATCGTCTGAGACATGACCGGTAAAACAGATCTCCTGCGGCTGTAAATAAAATTCATCCGCCATCCGCACCAGACTCTGATAATATTTTGGCAGAGAGGACGTCTTTCCGACTACAATTAATCTTACCAGAGGAGAGATATATTTTTTATAGTAGAATGTGACTTTTATCAATTCATCAATCTTTTTATTAGGTACGATTCTCCCCACAAACAGGATATTTACCCTCTCATCCTTAAAAAGGTCAAAATAGAATTTATTTAACGGCTGTTTATAATGATCAAAATCGATGAAAAGAGGAAAAACTTGGGTGTTTTTAAACCCATATTCCTGTAATTCCTGCTGGTTGAACTCAGAATCCGCCAGTGCCAGCTGGACATGGGGAACAAGTTTCTTTAATTCTTCCCGGCCCAGATCTGTTATTTTGACCATTTCCCGGCTGAATCCCCGGAAAAAATAAGATGGGGTAATATTATGGTAGATGATAGCCTTTTTTCCCGGAGAGTTCAAAAGAACATCTGTCAAAGGAGATGGAAGAGCATAATGAAGAATAGTCACGTCCTGTGCTCCGGGTTTCTGGTAAGCTGAGATCAATTCAGATGAATTTTCAAGCCCCTTATCCCTTTCCAAACAATAGATCTCGGATTGAAAACCCTGGGCCTTAAGATATTTTTTCATGTGGAAAGCAGTGTCACCGATGGCATCCCCGTGATGAAAATTGGGTATTAATTGATCTATTCTCATGGATGATTCAGGCTCCTTATGTGTCCGATCAATATCTTATTCACATTTTCCCGTTTATATTTCTTCAATGCTTTAAGCTGGGAAGAAACAACATATTCTCGAAGGGAAGGATCATGATCGATCACATCGATCAATGCAGCGATCTTATGGAATTCCTTATTCCTGATGATAATCCCTCCTCCGTTAAGGGTCTCCTCTACTGCCCCGGCAGCATAAGCGATCACTGGAATACGTTTATAGAAGGCTTCAATCAAAGGAACCCCGAACCCTTCGTGCTCACTCAAGCTCAAATAAAAATGGGCAAGATTATAATAGGCTAATAGTTCAGCAAACTCGAGACGGCCAGTGAAATAGACATCGTTGAGATCTAATCTCGCCACTAGATCCGTCAATCCAAAATAATATCGCTCCATACTCCGGTAATCTCCTGCCAGGATCAGCTGTGAATCAGGATTGAAATATTTTTTATAGAAATAAAACGTCTTTATGACATCTTCAAATTTTTTATTAGGGATCACCCGCCCCACGAATAGAATGGTCGTTTTTCCGTTATCGAAAATCCGGGTAACTACCGGGTCACCTTTTTCATCAAACTTGGACAGATTCAAAAGAAGGGGAAGAATTCCTGTCTTCCGGTAATTTGATTCTTCCAGTTCGATCCGGTTGAATTCGGAATCCCCTAAAGCAAGATCCACTTTATCGGAAAACCGCTTTAATTCAAGGCGTCCTTTAAAACATTCTTTTGTCAAGATCCGGTGATGATCAATGAAATAATGATAGGGAGTGATATTGTGATAAATCATTATTTTTTTGTCGGGGATACGGAAAAACAATTTTGAAACCGGTGATCCGATCGAAAAATGAAAAATGACGATATTCTTCTTGGAACTGATTTTCTCATATTCCCGAAAATCTTTTATATATTCTGCTACCCTCGGGTCATAATACTTTATAAATATATCTGATTTATAACCGTGTTCTCTTAATGTTCTCTGTATCTCGATCATTTCATCCGAAATCGCGTCTCCAAAACTCAACGTCGCGGCAAATTGATGAACCTCCACTATTCCCCCTTCTCCAACTGTTCAAGCACATTCAGATATTTTTTCTCGATAACATCCCAGGTATAATTCTCTTCAAAGTATTTTTTTCCGTTTTTACCCATGATCCGGCGCATTCGTGCATCTGTTAAGAGCAGTTTTAAAGCTTCCCGGAATTCTAGGTAATCTTCAAAAAAAAGCCCTGCGTTGCTCCGCTGGCACTGCCCTTTTAAGACCTCACATTTGGCATTGGCCAGCACGGGTTTTTCCATGGCCCAGGCTTCAAGAGTCACCATGGAAAGGCTTTCATAAAATGAAGGCATGATCAAAACCACAGCTCCATTAAGCAGAGAAAACTTGTCCTCTTCCGATAAAAATCCCAGAGCTTGGATATTGGGATGATCAGGGATTTTGAGTTTCGAGCTCCCCACGAGCACCAGCTTTATATCATTTTTCTCTTTTACCTGATCTATGAATCGTATAAAATAATCAAACAGTTTATCACACCCTTTATTTTCATCGATCCTGCCAATGTATACAATATAATCTGAATCTATCCCGTACTTTTTTTTGACTTCTTCCGGATAGACTTTATCCGGAACAATGGTGCCTACTCCAACGATGTCTCCAGGTATATCTTCGTTTTGGGACAAAGAATTGATCATTTCTTTTTCTTCATAAGAGTTATAAATGTAAGCCCGGGGTTTACGAAATAATTCTTTAAACATCTGTAAATGGATCACTGGGTCATGCTCGGCGGTCGGCACCAGGATGCTCTTCTTGGCTGCGGTATGGACACCCCAGTAAGAATGATAGTAACGGTAGCTGAAAAAAATGAAATAATCATATTTATCCTGGTTGTCCTCAATATATTTTTTTAAAGAGGGAACAAGAGGGCCTTCTTCTTCCAGCCACTTGAGCTCATCCTCTCGTTTATGTTCATTTTCGAGGATATAATTTTGGATACGGCCGAATTTTTCCGGATTCCTAGGCTTAGTAACCGAAAATCTTTTGACTTTAATTCCATTAATAATCTCCTCGCCTTTCGGGTAATGATTTTTCCAGGTGATGTAATCATAGGCCCTGGTGGTAAGCACCTCCACATCCCAATGCTTCTGCATATGTTCTGCAACCCAACGGCAGTGAAGCTCTGCTCCTCCATTGATTTCTAATCCATACCGCTGCACGACAAATGCTACTTTCATTGAAAAATCTTCTCCTCAAGCGCTTTTTCTTTTCTGCTTACAAATTCAAAATCCTTTTCCATGATGCGGGTTTTCAACTTTAAATGCTCTTCCTCGATCTTAAGCTTTGTCATTTCAATGACCAGATTATGGGAAAGATTATGCAGAAGCTTGATATACTCCGCGGCTCTTCCTGAGTTTTTATAAAGAAGTTCAATTCTTTTATTCGTATCGTCGCTGACCTTGTCAATCCGTTCATTAACAGTCTGGCTGATAAGATCGATGCGTTTGTGTGTGTTGGAACTAACTTTATCGATCCGCTTGTTTATAGACTTTGAGATCTCCTTCAGCTCCTCTCCCATATTGGATATTTGATCGGACAAATTATCCATTCTAATATTTACATTATCGAGAGCATCACTTTGTATCCTTAAGGCAGCATCCAGCCTGACATCCAGGTTATCAAGTCTTATATGGGCCCAATGAAGATTACGAGCTGTTTCCATATATTCCTCATGCACGGGAAGGATCAAGAGCTTGATCAAAGGAGAGAAAGGACGCATGATCTTTAAAAGGATCTTCTTTGCTTTTCCTTTTAGTCCCTGAATTTCCGGTGGCTCAGGGAAGGGCCCAGCCGGTGCAGGTTCTGGGGTCATCGGACCCGGCTCTATTGTTTCGCCTTTCTCTTTTTCCAGAGCGATCTTCTTTTTTATCTGAGACATAATATCGGTTACATCAAGATTCTTATAATCGATCTTTATCCCGGGCTCATTTTTATTTACTTCTGATTTTACCGGCCTGTTCCTTTTCTTCATTTTTCTCTCCTTGGATTCCTTTCCTCTCAGCCTTCAAAAGACTGTTTTCCATTGAACCAGGTTACAAAAAACAGTTGACTCAGCCTGTCTAATCCTCTGGTTTTTCTTCAATAAACTCCAGTTCCTCGTACACAGACTGGACATCTTGGATATCCGGAAGAGGTTGAAGCCTCATTTCCTCGATATCTCTTATTTCTTTATTGGTAAAAATTCCTTCTTTTAATTTCCGGGAAATACTCTTTTCGATCTTCTCCAAGATGTTTTTTTGTTGGTCTTCCCTTAGACATTTTATTTCCATAAACTTTCCCATTAAAAACCTCGCTCCTTTATCATCATTTAATATATCCCAAGGCCCTCAGCTGTTCTTTAAGTTTTTCATCCATAACCATTTTTTTTACATCTTTTTTTACCGCCTGGCTGTAAAAATCATCAATCCAAGAAATTATTTGACGGGTCAAATCAGGATATTTTTCAGCAACATTATTTTTTTCTTCACTATCCTTTATTAGATCGTAAATTTCAATCGCAGGAATATCTGGAGGCAAGAAACGAAAAAATCCGTCGTCCTGAGCTCCGCTGCTTTTATTAAGGATCAATTTCAGCTTATCCTGATTGGTCGTTATTTTTTCTAAATTATGATAATTAAGCACATTTTCCGCCACATCAGCAAGAAATTTTCTGTCCGTATTCTCTCTATCTGTAACCACAGGAAGAAGTGAGGTCCCATCTATCTTTATGTCGGAAAAATCTACCTCCAGCCAATTCAGTATAGTCGGCATGATATCGACCAAAGAAACAATTTTAGTGATCCTTTTGCCTTTAAAATGTGAATCGGGAAACTTGATCAACAAAGGAACTTTCAAAGCTTCATCATACACACTATATCCATGCCCCCAAGCTGAATGATCAAAAAATTCCTCGCCATGATCGCTGGTCAATATAAGCAGGGTCCTCTCATATAATCCTGTCTCCTTAAGTTTATCGATCAAGGGAGCGATCAACATTTCATCGGTATAACGTATCTCGCCGTCGTAAAGAGCGATGATATTTCTCCGTTCCTCATCCGGCAGTTCTTTGTAGAGACAGTCATTACCGCCCAAATGTTGGATCAGGTCAATATGTCCCCATTTGGCATCATCATCTAAAAACATGAATTTATACGGAGGGGGGCAGGCATAGGGACTGTGCGGTTGATAGGTATGTACAAAAAGAAAAAAATCTTGACCTTTAGAACGGTCGATCCATTGGGAAACAACTGAAAACACCCTCTCTGCCGAGTCCTGATGGAAAATACCTCCCTCTCCCTCATAATAGCTGTCGAAGCCTTTCGAAAACCCATAAACTGAGCTGACAAATCCTCCTCCTGTAAATGCCGTCGTTTTATAGAAATTTTCTCTCAACTTTTCCGCCAGCGTGACATCCTTGGGATCCATCCTCTCTGAATCATGATATACTTGATGGTGAACTCCATATAGTCCGGTCATTATCGATACATGAGAGGGCAGGGTCCATGGAGAAGCAGAATAGACATTGAGGAAAACAGCACTATCAGATGCAAGCTCATCAATATTGGGGCTGGTATCTTTCTCATATCCATAGCATCCCAAATGGTCAGCCCGTAAAGTATCGATCGAGATCAATATAACATTACACCCTTCTGATCTCTCCAGTCTTAAAACCGGATTAAACCAGAATGAATGATTATCTAAAGCCCCTTGTGTTTCCAAGGACAAGAAAGTTCCCGAACCCAACGGTGGCAGTTCGATCGAATGACGTGAAAAAATAAATCCCTGACCTTCCTCTGGAGACAAAGATATGAATTTCTGAAAGACTGTTTTTATACTATCTTCATTACCCAATCGAACAATGAAATTCACTCCCTTCTGATCTCTGGAATCACCCTCAGGATCCTTACTCTTTCCTTTTCCAACTATTCCGATACCGAATTCAAATATCCCACTTGTAGTATTCTTTATGGGAAATCTATATTCACTTTCCGGCGGAGCAAAAAAAACGTTCCTCTCTACTCCACCAGTTTTCAGCTTCCTTTTGATTCCCCAAGGATTATCACCTATCCCTTTTTCTGTAAGCGGAAACGATCCTTCGGGATATTTCTCAAGCCAAGTGCTGCTGGGAATATCGCACTCTAAAAAAGGAGATCGATGGATATTTTCCAAGGATAAAACATCTATAAACCGGGTGAAATCCGCTGTTTTCTCCTCCTTGAGTGAACATCCGGGAAGCATAAAAAAAAGTACCATCAGAATGGATAGAATATTTCGTCTGGGCATAAAAAACTCCACTTGGCCATTTTAATCAATTTGCGATTTTGATTCAATGAAACTATCTTCTATATTCTATCTTCTCTCATATAATGATATAATTCCTTCAAAAATTAGGATTATCAAAGGATCTATAGACCTAAAATAAGAATCGGAGTAATAGGCGGCGCCCAGCCTACTCAGATTTCAAGGCAGCACGCCTTTCGAGTCGGCCAATTGATCGCAGAAAAAGGGGCCGTTTTGATTTGCGGAGGCCTAAAGGGAACCATGGAAGCGGCCGCTAAAGGAGCCAAAGAAAAAGGTGGCCTGACCATCGGAATCCTACCGGGTGAGAATCATAAGGATGCTAATTCTTATATAGAAATCGGGATTGCCACCGGAATAGGGTACTCCCGAAACGCACTTGTCGTCATGAATGCAGATGTCATAATCGCGATCGACGGTCAATATGGAACCCTCTCTGAAATTGCCTATGCCTGTATCCAAAAAAAGAAACTCATCGGTTTGAGCACCTGGGATATAGAAGGAGTCATCCCTGTAACTACCCCTGAGGAAGCCGTGGATGAAGCTTTAAAAGATTTTTATCCTCTGTTGAGATAGTCTTGTGTTGTCAATCAAAAAAACCTGAAGTTTAAGTACTTCAGAGACTAAATCAGGTTCTGTTCCATCTCTTCTGGGACTTCTACTTCAATACCTAATAGATCTGCAGAAGCGGTGTAAAGCTGAATAAAGGACTGTCTTTGAACTTCAAGTTGAAGCAGCTTTTCCCGTGTCTTTTGAAGCTCATTATTGATCTCTGAATCGAAACGATCTAGTTCACGTTTTGCGTCTTCCAATGTTTTTTCGTAGATCTTTTTTGTTTCCTTGGATAATTCCATGAAATTCGCCTTCCTTAATTTTAAGTTTAAAGACAAATGTTTAGTCGCAGCAAAAATAAAAAAATGATAATTCTGGTAACATTAATTTCAACTATTTTATTGAATATGAGATCATAACAATGTAAAAAGGAAATAGTTAAGGTTGATATCACTATCATTTTAAATCTATTTATTGGTTTTGCTATAATAAAGAAATGCTCCAAAATTATTTAATTTCAATAACCTATGACGGAACAGATTATTTCGGCTGGCAGAGCCAAAAGGATGAAAGGACTATACAAGGCCAGATCGAAAAGGCCTTAAAGAATATCTTTGGGGTAAAAATTAACGTCATGGGAGCCGGCAGAACAGATGCAGGAGTGCATGCCAGAGGGCAAACCGCTAATTTTAAGGCCCCAGTCAAGTATGATCTCAAAGAATTATTAAGCGCCCTTAACGGCAATCTACCCAAGGATATTCGTATTTTATCTGTAAAAAAGGCGCCTCAAGAATTTCATGCCCGAAAATCTGCAATATCCAAAGTATATGAATATAGAATATTTAACCACCCAAAAATAAATCCATTTGTCCTGAGATACGTTTTACATGTCCCTGGCCCCCTGCTGATCGATAGAATGCAGGAGGGAGCAGGTCTTTTTATCCAGGAGACCGATTTTACCTCATTCTCTTCTAACCGCGAATTAAATCCGATCCGCAGAGTTATCAGATCAGAGATAAGAAAAAAAGGAGATGAAATTATTTATCTGGTTGAAGCCAATGGATTTTTAAGATACATGGTGAGGACTATGACCGGAGCCTTGATCCAAATAGGCAAAGGGAAGATTCCGCCTCAGAGGATCGAAGACATCTTATTACAAAAGAGCAGATCCAAAGATGCCCCCACTGCCCCGGCACAGGGACTGTGCTTAATCAAAGTCAACTATTAAACCAAGCCAGAATATAGAAGTTAGAAGAAAGGAGATAGAGGAGTAAAAAGTAAAACCAAAACATAGGCAACTTGAGTTTTAAGTGTTTAAAAAGCAAAATATGGCCAGAAAACAGAAGAAAATCCGAAATTATAAGTACGAAATCCGAAACAAATTCAAATGCTCATATGCTCATAATTGAGCAATAAAAATTTAGGAACGGGTTTCTATATTCGATCTGGTCTTTCCCTAAAAATGTAGACACTCTATTAAGGTTGAGATACCTCCATAGCATACTCTACAGGCGTTTTATAATTCAAGGATGAATGTCTCCT
>CAZLBV010000054.1:0-5084 GCA_964557845.1 uncultured Eubacteriales bacterium
TCAGCCTGGCGTTTTTTGTCCTTATAGAAGGCGGTACCGGCTGCTTCTTCCAACAGCTGTCTTTTTTCCAAAGGTTTTGAGGAGAGAAAAGTGCCGATAGTACCCTGTTCGATAACGAAATAATCTGTTTCTGCGATCGCATTTTGCCAGAGAGCATCCTGAATGTCTTTAAGCCGGACGGCTTTTCCGTCGAGCCGGTATTCGCTCTCACCTGAGCGGAATACTCGATGGTTTATGATGAGCTCTTTATCCTCTTCGCCTAGATATAGATTGACATCGGCTAATCCCATAGGAGCTCTCTGATTGTTGCCGTTAAAAATAACATCCCCACTTCTTTCGCCTCTCAAGGATTTGGTGGATTTCCCTCCCAAAACCCATAAGAGAGAGTCCACAATGTTGCTTTTTCCGGTACCATTGGGACCGATTATAGCTGTTATCCCGGGATGGAAAATGATTTTGATTCGATCGGAAAAAGATTTGAATCCCTGAATTTCCAGCTTTTTAATGATCATTTTTTCTTAAGAATCTCTCTTTATCAGTTCGCTAAAATATATACGGATTTAATTCTAAAATACGCCGTGTACTCTAACAATATTTAAATCGGAATACTTCAGCTTAAATAATTTGTTATTGTAATCAATTCCCGATTAAATTCAAATTATTTGTGCATTTTCATGCACAAGCGCACCCGCGAACAATGAAAACAAATAAAGTAGATGGGAGGATGAGTCAATGGGTAGATGAGTGGATGGGATAAAGGAAAATTGTGTCCCCAATTTTCTTGCATCGTATTTCAGTTTTTTATCCTGCCTGCCATGTTATCGATTTTGTTTTGAATTTTGGTCATTTGAGAATTTGAATTTGTTTAGGATTTCGTATTTCGTGCTTCGGATTTTCTTCTGACTCTGAATTCTTTTTTCTTGCTTCTGATTCTAGGTAATTCAGAAGGCTTGACAGATTATTCTGATTCCATTAATTTTACTCTATTCTTATTTGCTGTATTTTAAGCCAGCGTAGCTCAGCCGGTAGAGCAACTGATTCGTAATCAGTAGGTCGGAGGTTCGATTCCTCTCGCTGGCTCTGTTTTTTATAGATGGTAAGATAAAAAATAATCAGCAGATAATTCTTTTAATGGACCGATTTTGCTTTGAAAAATACCGGACTGCCTCTTTATTGATCTCAGACCAGCGAACCTTCGGTCCAGCCAAGTGTCTGGATATCGATTTTATTGAGGTCGCTGGTTCCCAGATGGTAAACTCTGTCAGCAGCTTCAACACAGATCGGGGGAGGAGAGAGCGGCCAGGGTTCGCCTCGCATTTCCTCTCTTTTAGCCATGATGATCTTAAGACCAACTGTATCCAAAGCTACCGGATCAGTGCCGGCGATCAAGCCTTTATAGGGCCACTTGTAACGCGGATCCGGCTGCGGCCCCTTGTCACAGAGGGCAGTTAGCGCATCCACCAGGATCAACTTGGTTTTCCTTTAACTTGGGGCAGATTCCAGATCTCTCCCAGTTTAGCGCTGTCCTGATAGTGGTATTTTCTGGGAGCTCCGGAATAAAGGATGTAGTTTTTTATAACCGTTCCGATCCCGGTCAGCCAGTGGGCTTTAAGGCCCGGCATCGAGATGAGAGCTGTAATAGGCTCTAGATCAACCGAACGGCCCTGGGCGTTTCGGATATTGCCTTCAGGTACACCTGCGGCGGTCAAAGATTCTGTTACCACCTCTATCAGTTCTTCATGAGTGGGATTCATCAGAGGTGTAGGCACCAGGCCGATAACGTCAGAGGGGCTTATCATACTCAACCAAGCATCTTTTGCATTTTTTTTGCCTGTCAATTTGATGAGGATCTGATCCAACATGTTGTTTAGTATGTTTTTATCAACGATCATGGAGGAATCCATGACATTCTGGTCCCGGACAATGATAACTGAACTCAGGCTGCCCTCTATCCGGGCTCCCTTCAGCAATCCGGAACCTAAAAGCCCGGCGCTGATGGTAGCTCCTACCGTGCCCTTTATAAAATCCCTTCTGGTAACTGTAGTTCTCTTGGTTTTCATTTAATCCTCCTGTTTAAATCGTTTCTTATTAACGCTTTATTACGCTTTTCAGCCTGACCCTCAGGATAAAAACCAGCCATAATGGCATAATAATTTGACCTTCCGGCAAATCTTCACTTAAAAGTAAACTGGACAGCCTTTGAATGGAAGCTATAATTTTTTCTCGCTGTGTTCATTCTAGAAGTTTAAATATGCCAGACAATTCGGTCCGCAGTTTTGCCAGGCTTTGTCACACCTTCAGCCATCTTTTGAAGCTCGACAAGGATATGAATCTTTTCCTTGAAGGATAATTCGGACAGCTCTTTTCTTCTCTTTTCTTTTCCCTTGATAATTTTCTCAATAGCCTTATTTTGTATCAAAGTATTTTCCCTTAAATTGGACATACTTATCATAAAGCCCATATTTCTTGAGAATTGTTTTTAAAATTTTCAAGTCGAACTTGGCTTCTTCAAATATTTTCACCAATCTTTCCCTGTCTTTTGGCCGGTAAGTCTGAAGCATAACAGCGATAAGATATTCCAATCCCAGAACTTTTGTTTTTATTCTCCCGTATTTAACTTCATCGGAGTACAGAACGGCTTCTTTTACAAGATCATTGTAGGCAGGGATGAATTGGACAGGGACGCCTTCGATCAGAACATGCTCCCCCTTAGTCTTGAAGCCTTTTTCTTTCAAATATCTATAAATGGGCGCAAGGACATCGAAACTGTCTTCGATGGGGATAAAAAAAATATCTAAATCATATGTTAGTAGGGGCTCGATATAGTATAAAGCCGCAATCCCTCCCCCGATAGAAAAGTCTTTAAAAACTTTTTTTCCTTTAAGTTCCTTGATGATTTTGAGGGTTTTTTCCACTTTTTGCATCATATCACAGCCTCAGATTCTGTTCAAGTTAGAGGGGGAGTCATTCGGGGCCACTACTATGGGTTTGTTGAATAAATTAGGGCGGCGCAAATTTAATGATTTAAGACCATTAACCATTCTATCAATTAGATTGACTCTATTTTAGGAAATTGATATTCTTTATTTAAATTCAAAGTAAACAAGTGGGAAGGAAAAATGACTGTAACTTGCCCTAAGTGTCAGCATGAAAATCCCGGGGATACACTTTTCTGCAGCCAATGCGGCGCATCTTTAAAATCCGCAGAGGGAAGCGATGTTACAAAGACTTTCATGACGCCTCAGCAGCGGTTGCAAAAAGGTAGTACCCTTGGGGGAAGATACACCATCATCGAGGAGCTGGGCCGCGGGGGGATGGGTGTGGTTTACAAGGCTGAGGATACCAAGCTCAAAAGGGCGGTGGCGCTTAAGTTCCTGCCAGGGGAGCTAACCCATATCCCGGAGGTAAAGACACGGTTTATGCGTGAAGCCCAGGCTGCCGCAGCTCTGGATCATCCCAATATATGTACGGTTCATGAATTCGACGAAACAGAAGAATCAACATTCATCTCTATGGCCTATGTCGAAGGTCTGAGCTTAAAAAAGAGGATAGAATCAGGTCCTATTGAGATGGAAGAAGCCCTGAAGATAGCTGCCCAGGCCGCCGAAGGATTGCAGGAAGCGCATAAAAAAGGAGTGGTCCATCGAGACATAAAAAGTGGCAACATCATGGTCGCAGATCGAGGTCAGGTAAAGATCATGGATTTTGGGCTGGCAAGAACGGCTGATAAGACTCTTTTAACCAAAGAGGGCACCACTATGGGTACGATTGCTTACATGTCGCCTGAGCAAACAAAGGGAGAAACGGTCGACCAGAGGACAGACATCTGGTCCTTTGGAGTAGTGCTTTATGAGATGCTTGCTGGGTGCCTGCCATTTAAAGGCGACAATGATCAGGCTGTCTTGTATTCTATTTTAAAAGAGAAACCGGAGCCGATCACAGATGTAGAATCAGACATATCTAAATCTATTGAGCAGGTGGTGTATAAAACTCTCGAGAAAGATCCGGACAAGCGTTACCAGAAAATTGATGAGCTCATAGACGATTTAAAATCCATATCCGCAGGCATAGTGCCTGAGGAGATAAAAGCCAGGCTCAGGAAAGAAAAGCTTCGCAAAAGGAAAAGGGCCTTCCTTTATGCAGGCGCAGCAGGATTGGTAATAATTATTGCTGTGCTGGCTTTGTGACTCTCTTCACTGGCCGCGCGGAAGCGATCGATTCCATTGCGGTACTCCCACTCGAAAACCTTACAGGTGATACAGAGAAGGAGTTCTTTGTAGATATTGCGACCGAGGAATTGATCGGTCAGTTGGGCCAGATAAGCGGGCTTCGGCGCGTTATTTCCCGAACGTCGGTCATGAAATTCAAGGAAACTGATAAAACCCTGTCAGAGATCGCGCGGGAGTTGAAAGTGGATGTTGTCGTAGAAGGCTCCGTGCAGCAGGCAGGCGACAGAGTCCGTATTCAAGTGCGGTTGATAGACGCCCTTCCTGAGGAGAAAAATCTGTGGGGAAAGACATATGAAAAGGCCATGTCTGATGTTCGGGTGATGTTCGGCGAAATGGCATGCGCCATTGCCGAGAAAGCCCGAATCGATCTGACAGCAGATGAATTGACGCGGTTGACCAGCGCCAGCCAGGTTAATCCAGAAAGCTACGATTTCTGGCTCAAAGGACGGGTTCACTTTTACAAAACCACTCCAGAGGATTTTAAGATTGCACTGCAGTACTACGAATTAGCCTTAGAGATAGACCCGAACAATACATTGGCTTATGTGGGAGTCGCAGATGTCTGGTTATACCGGTATCAAACGGGAATGGTGCGACGCCAGGAAGCCACGCCTCTGATAACGACGCCGATAGAGAAAGCATTAGAGCTCGACAACACACTGGCGGAAGCTTATCACTCATCGGCCTGTTACAGATGTTGGACCGAATGGGACTGGGAGAACGCGGAGATAGAGTTTCAGCACGCTTTAAGGCTGAATCCAAGCCTTGCGCGTGCCCACGGGTTCTACTCCCTCTTATTATGTTACATGAGGCGCATCGAAGAGGCCTGGCCGCACATTGAGCTGGCACTTGAGC
>CAZLBV010000055.1:0-5435 GCA_964557845.1 uncultured Eubacteriales bacterium
TACAGATGGCCGGATAATTTCCCGCAATATAGATATCTACCAGGATCTCGGAGAGGGAACTCACGAGACTTATTATTCCCCCAATGCTTTCATCCGGCATTTCAAGACAGACCTGGCTTTTAATCAGGCAAATTCGCGGGGCACCAGCTATGTCCAGATCGGATTTGCGGTGGAAAGCCATATGGATATGCTGGCAGCATCCATTGGAATGGATCCGGTTGAGTTCCGCTGTCTGAATTTTGAACTTGAGTCTTTTGTACCCCTAATCAAAACTTGCGCCGCTATGATCGGCTACCAGAAATCTCATAAAAGAACGGATTGTGGGGTCGGTTTCGGGATCTGCAACCATGGCGGACGGCAAATGGGCGCAGTGGCAGCTCGGGTTAAGGTTGACCGCACTACCGGAAAAATCAAGGTTAATAAAATATGTGGAGCCTTTGACATTGGCACGATCATAAATCACCGCACCGCCACTGCCAATATCCGGGGAGCCATCATCTGGGGCTTGGGCTTTGTTCTTCAAGAAAACATTAAACTCGACGGCTTTGGGTGCTATACCCAGTATCTTTCTGAGTATGATCTCCCACGCTTTTCCGATATCCCTCCCATTGACATCGAGTTTCTCGATAACCAGGCACCGGGAGCCCCGAGAGGATGCGGGGAACTGCCGGTCATACCGACCTTAGCCGCCATTGCGAATGCTGTATATGATGCGATTGGTATTCGTTTTTATTCAACGCCTATTACCCCGAAAAAAGTGCTAACGGCATTAGGAAAAATTAAAAAATGATGAGGCGATCAGCAGTTTTACTTATCCTTGGGCTGCTTCCTCTTTTAGCTGAAACCCCCACTCCTAAAAGCACTTATTTTAACGGTTCCTTTTACCTTGACTGGTACAGCACCCGCTATCAGGAAAATGATTCCTTTGATCAACTAAGCGCCAGGATAAGGTTGGATCTATTCAATCGTCCGGGATCCGGATGGACCTTAAAACTGGACGGCAGAAATCAATTAAATTTAAACAGGAATACCAACAATCGGTTGATCCTGTATGACGCCAGCTTAACATACGACCGATCCGGCAGCCCGTTGTATTTCTCGGCAGGTCAATTGAATCTTTACGACACCGGAGGGATCGGACAGCTGCTGGGAGGTGTGATCGGCTTCAAACCCACAAATTATTTGCTTTTAGGCGGCTATGCTGGCCTCGAATCGAATGCTTATATTAAATATATCGAGTCAGATTACTGGCGTTTAGGTTTTTTCGGGCAGTATCAGGGGTCACTCGGTAAAAGACTGTCTTTCAGCTTAAATCAACTGCGGTATTCCGGAATATCTGAAAAAAAATACTTTTATTTCAGCGGAATGATCCCGATCAAAAAATACCTGGTTCTGTACGGAAACACAGAATATCAGCTCGGCCCGGAGGTGAATTCTCAAGACCGTCTATCAAGGTTGTTTTTTAACCTGCGTTTCGATCCTTCTTCATTATTTGATGTGGTTATGCACTACAGCTCGGGAAAAGGACTGGATTTTCACCGGTTTGCCATGGAAAAGTCACAAGATCCATCTCTCAATGATAAGAGTCTTGAGCGTTTTTATTACAGCCGTCAATATGGTTTGCGGTCCAGTCTGAAGCCCAATAAAAATCTGCGGTTTTCCATTGCCAGGATGGAAATGGAACAAAAGGATAGGGAGATAAAGAATCACACCTGGATCTTCAGTGGGGCCGCTGTTGATGTTTTTAATACCGGCATTTCTTCCTATGGGAGTTACAGATTGAACCGTGGAGAAATGTCGGAATCAGATTCCTATGATATCACCCTGAATAAAGAATTCGGCAGAATTTCCTGGAGTATGAGTTTCACCAATACCTACAATTACCTCAGTTATGATAGTAGATCTGCTGTGCCCCAGCTCATCCATAGAGATGATTATAAGACCTTATCGACGTTCCTCTTTATGGTATTAAACCGGGAACTGGCAGTTTCCTTTGAATATGAATATTATTTTCAGGAGAATGCCGGTCAGCATTTATTTTTTATGAGGCTTATCTACCGGAAATCCAGATGACAGCAATGAGGATGCAGTCCAGATCGAATTTTTTGATAAGATCGCTCCTGATATTTGCTCTTTTCTCGCTGCTGTTATCGCCTATAATCTATTCCCAAAACAGCAGTCAAAAACAGCAGGATCAAACCTTCCGCTGGATCTTCTTCGATCATGATAAAACCAATTTTCCACTCACAGGGCGCCACCGTATTGTCCCCTGTGCAGAGTGCCATATCAATTTCGTTTTCAAGGGAACGCCCGCCAGTTGTGAAGCCTGTCATTGGGACCGGCGACAGGATGACCGCTTCCAACTCCGACTGGGAACCCACTGTGAACAATGTCATACCACTCTATCCTGGAAGAACATTCCTCCCGGCAAATGGGATCATAACATCGATGCAGGTTACCCTTTGCACGGAGCGCACAAAACACTTGATTGTATGGACTGCCATTCCCAAGATGGTTTTTGGCTGAACAAGGTGCACTGTTACCAATGCCATGAGAACGATTACTCATCAGTAAAGGACCCTGACCATCAAGCAGCAGGTTTTCCACTGGACTGCCAAATCTGCCACCTCAATGAGATAAGCTGGCAAAATGCCCAATTCAACCACACTCACTTTTCTCTGCAGGGAGCACATAGAATCATCAGGTGCAGTGAATGCCACCAAAATAATAATTATCAAGGCCTCCCCATTGACTGCTTTTCCTGCCATATTGAGGATTACAACCGGGCTAAGGAACCTAACCATTTGAATTTAAACTTCCCAACCATGTGTGAAATGTGCCACAGCCCCAATGCCTACACCTGGCAGGAGGCTAATTTTCCGCACACAAAATTTCCCCTCAAAGGGAAACATAAAACCGCTTTATGCTCAGACTGCCACAAAAATGATCTCTATGCAGGGCTCCCATCTGATTGTGTGTACTGCCACCTGGATGATTATCTCAATGCCAGTGATCCCAATCACAAACAGCTCGGCTTTCATACCGATTGTCAAGAATGCCATGGGACTGAAGCTGTTAGCTGGAGAAAGACAACTCCTCAGGCATATTATTTTCACCGGTTTCCCCTGAAAGGAAGCAGTCATGCTGTCTTAAGCTGCTCGGACTGCCATCACTCTAAGGACTATTACATTTATTCCTGTTTAGACTGCCATGCTCATGAAAAGCACAGGATGGACAGGGCTCATTCTGACATTCCCGGCTATATTTATGAGAGTCAAGCCTGCTTGGGATGCCATTATCACGGCAAAAAATAGGAAAGCTGGCCCAGTTGATTTATTCTAATTCTCTAACATGGGATCCTGGCGAACATTTACTTTTCCAAAGTATTCTTTGCCGTTGACCGTGATCTTTACTGCGTAGGTCCCGGTTCCTGCTGTTTTCGCTCCCATACGTCCGAATCTTCCCTGATAACGCATGAAACCGCCAAAGCCCATTTCTTCAAATGCCTTCATCTGAATAGCTACCGCATCTCTATAATTGAGACCCGGCTGCTTGAAATCTTCAACTGCTTTCCGGACCACTTTTTTCTGTTCTTCTTCAACTTCGGGGCGATCAAGGATCCTTTCCATCATCTGCTGCATCATTCTGATCCCTTGTTTCAACTGCTCAGGAGAAGGATCGAACACCATATCCCACATTAACCGGTTTGTTCCCGCATCGGCTTCCTTAACTGAATAAACCGTTTTCAGCTTTCCGGTTACATCTGTGATCTCGATATCGATAGCCTCGGTAGGTTTTGCTTTTAAATAAAAATTGATGCTGGCGCCCGGCTTTGGATTTTCTCCTGAAAAGTAAAGATTGCCTCGTCCGTATCCGCCCCTTTCCTGACTTATCCAATGTGTTCCTGGACGGCTGTTCTCAAATAAATACGCTTCAGCCTCTTTGACCTTGTCCGTCATCTGTTGAAGCGGGGAAATATCATCCAAGATCCAGATTCCGCGGCCATGAGTGCCTGCAATCAGGTCATTATCCCTGGGATGGATCAAAAGATCATGAAAAGCTACTGTCGGCATATTCAGGCTCAGGTCCATCCAGCTCCCCCCTCCATTTATTGAAAAAAACACATCAAATTCTGTCCCAGCAAATAATAAGTTTTTATTTTTCAGGTCTTCCCTGATCACATAGACAGGCCCTCCGTCAGGGAGATTTCCGGCAATATTGGTCCAGGATTGACCGTAATCTTCAGTTTTGAATACATAGGGTTTAAAATTATCGCTTCTATGCCCGTCAAAGGACACATAGCAACTCCCTTCTTTGAAGCGGGAGGCTTCTACCCGGCTGACCCAAATTCCATCTGGAACATCGGGAATATTTTTTCGCACATTCACCCAGGTACTGCCGCCGTCTCTGGTCAGCTGGACCAGGCCGTCATCTGTACCCACCCAGAGAAGACCAGGTGTCAAGGGTGATTCCGAGATGGTGATGATGGTGCAGTGTGTCTCGGCTCCGGTCTGATCAAGCGTGATCCCGCCTGTAGGCTGGCTGTATTTCTGGGGATCATTGGAAGTAAGGTCAGGGCTGATTATTCTCCAGTGATCGCCTCGATCTATGGATTTGAAAAGATGATTCCCGCCAAAATAAATAATACTGGGATTATGGGATGAAAGCAGAATCGGTGAGCTCCAATTAAAACGAAAAGGGGTTCGCTGCCTGCCGAACATACTGGGCTGCGATTCCTGGGATTCTTTCTCAGCTTCTGCTTTCTCTCTTTCCGGCAAATGATCTTTCCAATTATAGGTATTCTGGGATGAGGGTCTGATCCTGGTTGCCTCCCGGGTTTGGACATTGACTCGATTGATGTTCCCGCCCTGGCTTTCACAGTAAGCGATACGCCAGTCAGTTGGGTCATTTTGGGTATGAAATCCATCTCCTCCACCAATACAGAACCAGAAATCTGTGAGGATCTCACCGGCACGGCTCCTACTTGGCCCCACCCAGGTCCCATTATCTTGCAGCCCTCCGTAGACATAATAAGGATCTCGCATGTCAGCACTGACAGCATAAAATTGAGACAGACAGAGGTTATCGAAGAATATCCAGGTCTGCCCGTGGTCATGGGTAATAGAAGCCCCTCCATCCTGCCCGACATAGAAACGATTTTTATTGGTAGGATCAAGCCACATAGCATGGAAATCAGGATGAAGCCCCTGAATCTGTTTAAAGGTTTTACCTCCATCTTCAGAATACTGCATGGTGGTCGCAAGGTAATAGATCAGCATATCATCAAAGGGATTGATATAGATGTGGCTGTAATAAAAAGGACGATTATTCGTTCTGTTCATATACATCCAGCTGGCTCCGCCGTCTTCAGTCCGGTAGATACCGGTCCCGAGTTTTGTCATGTCTTCATAATCAGGATTGGGGACCTGTTTTCC
>CAZLBV010000056.1:0-11455 GCA_964557845.1 uncultured Eubacteriales bacterium
GCCATGGCGTAACCATCTCCGATCGCATGTCCCGGATTAGATGTGAACTGGAATATCGCTCCACATCCTCCGGTTGCTAAAATGGTATAAGATGAAAATATTCGATTAACTTTGTGGCTTTCATTATTCAGGACATACGCCCCGATACATTGAGGTTCCCGATAAAAATCTGTGGGATTCTTGGAATGATGCGGTACGGTAAGCAAATCCACTGCAGTATGGTTGGTCAAAAAGGTTACATTGGTTAAGTCCTTTAATGCCTGGATAAATCTTTCTTGTATGGTCTTTCCGGTGGTATCTTTGACATGAAGGATCCTTCGGCGTGAGTGTCCGGCTTCCTGGGCATAATCAAGAGATTCTGGAGAACTTTTGGTAAAAGGTATCTTTAATTCCTTGATCAATATGTCATCCACCAGTTGTTTGCTTTCATTGGCTAAAATATCCACAGCCCTGGGATTGTTGATCCCATCTCCGGTTTGAAGAATATCATCCTTGAGCAGCTCAGGATAATCATCATGGCCAAGAGATACTATTCCACCCTGGGCATAATAGGTATTCGATTCCAATGCGTCTGAATTTTTAGTAATAATAATCACCTTTAAACCACACTTGGCAGCCTCTAAAGCAGCGCTGGCTCCCCCTATTCCGCATCCGATCACCAAAACATCTGTTCTATAAACTTTATCTTTACTCATAATTATCCTTATTAAGCAGAATAGCCGAAATCGCCTGACAACTCATTAATCCATAATCCTTTACGCCAAAAATTCCAAGCTTATGTCCAAAGAATGATAGGAATGGGTCAATCCTCCCACAGATATGTAATCCACACCCAAAGAAGCTAAATCTTCTATCCGGTTCAAGTCAACATTTCCGGATACTTCTAGAGGGATTCTTCCCTGAACAAATTCAACCACTTCTTTCATTTTCTCAATAGACATATTGTCAAGCATTATCAAATCAGCCCCAGATTCCAAGGCCTCTTTTACCTCTTCGATCGAGGTTGTCTCAACTTCTATCTTGATCTTATTTCCGACTTTATTTCTGGCTCTTTTCACTGCCTCAGGAATACTTCCGACAAGCTGGAGATGATTATCCTTGATCAAAACCATATCCGAAAGGCTCATGCGATGATTTCTTCCCCCTCCCATTCTTACAGCATACTTTTCCAGCTCTCTTAATCCCGGGGTGGTTTTTCGTGTATCTAAGATCTGGGTCCTGGTTCCAGTAAGCCTTTTCACAAATTTATGCGTCATGGAAGCTATTCCGCTTAATCTTTGCATAAAGTTCAAAGCGGTTCGTTCGCCTTTCAAAAGTGAGATCGAATTTCCCTCAATCCGGGCTAATTCTTTTCCTACAGAGATTTTATCTCCATCATTTTTTAACTTATGGAAATGCAGCGAAGGATCGATCGTCTTGAATACTCTTTCGGCAATATCTATCCCTGCTAAGACACCCTCTTCTTTAGCTAAGATCACGGCTTGAGAGGTGGAATCCGCAGCGATTACGCTCTCGGATGTTATATCACCATTTGGCATATCCTCCCTTAAAGCTATGTCTATCAAGAAATCAACTCGATCTTTATTCATGAAAAAATTATAATGGCTAATTCTCCTAACGTCAATCAAATCTCCCTCAGAAAACCCTGAAATAATTTCCTAAGACATTAATACACTTACCCGTCTTTCTGTTTAGATATCCGAAAAAAGGGAAAACTTCATTATTATTTTTAAATTGACATAAATTTCAGTATCAAATTATCATACACTCAAAATGAACAAGAAAAAAATCTCTCTTCTGGCATCCATTCTAGTTACTCTACTTCTTTTATGGATCCTTTATAGGCAGATAGAATTTCGGGATCTCATTTATACTTTCACACGGATCTTTTTCCCCGCGCTATTAGTTTTCATGGGGATCCATCTGCTGGGAAGTTTCCTTCGCGCCTGGAGATACAAAATACTGCTTGTCCCCCAGAAAATCAGTTGGGGGGATATCCTTATGACCACTTTCATCCGAAATCTTTTTGTCGATCTGCTTCCCGCACGCATCGGCTCTCTCTCATACATCTATGTACTGAATAAACGGCTAAAGTTTACATTCGAATCTGCAGCATCTTCGTTTACATTTGCTTTCATTCTTGATTTTCTGACATTAGGACCTTTCATCATGTTGGCTTTACTCATGGCTGCGCCTGGTATAAACCTTCAAGCCGGTACACCTTTGGCCATTCTTTCAACAGTGTTTCTTGTAGTGATTCTTATGCTTTATATAAAAGTCGTCATTATCTTTAGATTTTTCTTAAAAGCCTTCCAATATTTTCTAAGAGTATTCCATCTATCAGAAAAAGAATGGGCACACATAGTCATAGAAAAGATAAAATTGACGATCGAATCTATCGTGGAAACACAAAAACGCGGTGTTTTCGTTAAAGTCTTAATCCTGTCTTTTTTAATCAGGTTATCTAAATATTGTGCTTTGTTTTTTTTATTATTTGCCTTGTTAAGAAGTCATGGGTTTGCTATTCAAGAAATAAATTTTTTTATCATGATCCTGGGTATCACAGGCGCCGAGTTAACCTCTGTACTGCCGGTAAAAGGGATCGGAGGTTTTGGGACCTGGGAAAGTGCTTGGGCGCTCACATTGACACAACTCGGATTTGAATCACGTATAGCCATCCTCTCCAGCGGCGTTCATCTGATCACCAATGTTTTTGAATATATTTTGGGTATAATCTCGATATTGATCCTTGCTTCTCCGCGATCCGGGAAAAATTAAATCTAAAAATACTCCCTTAATCCTGGTAAAATATGACTACCTGAACAAAAGGATTGCACATTTTTGCCCGTAAGGTTTAATATAAATATTGTTATCTATTTATATATTTTGCGTATGGGTACTCATCCGGGAACAATGAAAACAGATAAGATCAATAAAAGGATGAGTCAACAGGTGGATGAGTAGACGGATAAATAGATAGACAGGAGAATGAGGAAATGGGTGGAATGGATGAGAGATAAAAATAACATAATAAAAACATTGAATGATACCTTCAATCTTTCTGAGAATATCATCCAAAAAATATTGAATTCAGCCCTTTCCAAGGGTGGTGAATTCTCAGAGTTGTTTCTGGAATACAAAATCTTCACATATATAAAAATGGAAGACGACATCATCAAAGAAACAGCAGAAAGCATAGATCTGGGTGCAGGAATCAGGGTGATCTCCGGTGATAAAACCGGATATGGATACACCAACAACCTCAGTTTGAATGATATGCAGAAGGCAGCCTTAACAGCTGCCCAGATCGCATCTGGAGGCCAGGGAAATAAATTGTCCGGACTTTTTCCAACCAGATCAAAATTCAATCTTTATCCTGCCATCGATCTTTCCCAGAAGGCCTCGTTAGAAAAGAAAATTGATATCGTCAAAAGGGCTTACACTACGGCTCTAGATCATGACCCCAAAATAATCAAGGTCAAGACGGCCCTTACAGATCAGATTCAAAACATTGTCATTGCTAATTCTGATGGTTTATTGATCAGCGATCAACGCCCCTTAGTCAAATTGACGTGTATGGCCATTGCAGAGAAAAATGGCCAAAGGGAAGCTGGATTTTTTGGGGGAGGTGGCCGCGTCGGCCTCGAATATTTCCAAAATGTTCTTACCGCCGAAGAAATCGGAAGAGAATCCTCTCAAGAAGCCCTTCATCTTTTGGAGGCAGTTCTTCCACCAGCAGGAGAAATGCCGGTGATCCTAACCCCGGGGCACAGCGGTGTTTTGATCCACGAAGCCGTCGGCCATTTACTGGAGGCTGATTTTATCCGTAAAAAAACCTCAATATTTTGGAACAAACTTGGGAAAAAAGTCGGAACCGATCAAGTCACGATCTACGATGACCCCACTATCCCCTTTTTCAGAGGCTCTTATAACCTTGATGATGAAGGAACAATACCTGAAAAAACCTGTCTTATTTCCAAAGGGATTGTGACAGGTTTTCTGCAAGATAAATTATCCGCCAAAATAATGGGCCAAAAAATCAACGGCCACGGCCGCCGTCAGGATTACAGCTGTTTTCCTATACCACGTATGAGCAACACCTATATCGATGCCGGCGAATTTACTCCCGAAGAAATTTTAAAGTCGGTTAAAAAAGGATTCTATGCCCTTCGATTCCAGGGAGGACAGGTCGAAGACTCAGGGAAATTCGTTTTTTCTGTTAGTTCAGGATATCTTATTGAAGAGGGAAGAAAAACCGCTCCGGTCAAGCAAGCTTCCCTGATCGGGAGCAACATTGACATACTGAATAAAATTGAAATGGTAGGTTCGGATCTGGATTTCGGCCTTCAAACCGGGATCTGTGGAAAGGAAGGCCAGGGCATCCCGGTTAATGATGGCTGCCCCACCCTTAAAATCTCCGCCATGACCGTGGGAGGGATCAGATGAGTCCTAAAATAAAAAGAGCCGATACGGTCAATCTGGCTGAAGATCTCATTAGATTTGCAATCGCCCAGGGAGCAGATGCGACCGAAATTTCGATCAGTGAAATAGATGAATTCAGTGCTGAAGTCCGGTTAGGAGAGATTGATAACTTGATCGAAGCAGTATCAAGGTACGTAAGTATGAGAGTGATTAAAGATAAGAAAACCGCCTATGCAAATTCCTCTGATTTCTCCATGGATAGCCTGAAAAGATTAATGGAAAATTGCGTAAAACGCGCCCAGCTGGCCAATCCGGATGAGTTCACTGGTTTACCTTCCGAGACAAAAAAACCTCTAGTTGAAACAAAATCTTTGGACATTTTTGATCCCAATATCGCGGTAATGCCCTTGGAGAAAAAAATCAAACTGGCCATGGAGACCGAAAAGATCGCTCTCAAAGATAACAGGATAACCAATTCTCATGGCGCGAGTTTTGAAACCAGAGTTGTGGAAAACACTTTAGTCAATTCATTAGGGTTCTCAGAAACCTATGATGAAACAGTGTGCAGCCTCGGTTTAGGTCTTCAGGCCGGGGGAACGGATTCAAAAGTCGAAGGATACTGGTCCTGCTCACGAAGACATTTGAAGCAAATGGAATCTCCGGAAGAGATCGCCGGAAAAGCTGTTTCAAGAACCATCCGTCTTATCCAGCCGCGTAAGATAAAAACAACTAATGTTCCGGTCATCTTTGAACCCATGATGACCTCCTGGCTACTGGAATTTCTTTTCGCTTGTGTCTCTGGAGAATCTGTTTATCAGGGCATTACTTTTTTAGGGGATAAACTGGGTATGAAGATCGGGAATAACTCGATAAATGTTATTGATGATGGTCTTATTCCCGGGAAATTGGGAACCTGCCCTTTTGATTCCGAAGGAGTCCCCACAAGAAGAACCATCGTCATAGAGAATGGAGTCTTAAAGAATTTCCTCTGTAATTCCTATGCCGCTCGAAGACTCAACCTCACCCCGACCGGGAATGCCGATGGTACGGGTGTAGGGCCTAATAACTTCTATTTGGCACCCGGAGAGAAATCTCCTGAGGAGATCATCTCTGAAACTGACTGTGGACTCATTCTCACTCGTACTATGGGGCATGGATTGAATCCCATAACCGGTGATATTTCCCGGGGTGCTTTCGGATTATGGATCGAAAAAGGAGAGATCGCTTATCCAGTTTCCGAGATTACCATAACCGGCAATTTAGGAAACATATTGAATAATATTGAAATCATCGGAAATGACTTGGAATTCAATAACCAGGTCTTGGGCCCAACCATAAAAATTGAAGAATTGACCGTCGCCGGACAATAAAATTGCCTCTTTACAATTTTCATTACTTTTGAAAGAATGTATAATAAGATTTGAGCCAAGGTTTAGTAAAAACTGGAACTTGGGAGAAGTCAGTAATTGAAAGAATCCAATAACATTTCCCCGGAAAAACAGCAAGATAACTTTGAAAAGATAAAGGAGAAACGGGAACTCATTAAAAAAACCAGTGATATATTCAATCTGTTTGCAAGGACATTCAGCCAGATAAAAATTTTTTCAGCAGAGCATGCCTCGGTCATAAAATTTATCGATCAACTATATACCTATTTCCGGGACTTTCTAAACGCCCATGAAAAATTAGAGATCGGAATTGAGGAGACTTCCTTTATTTTTATGAAAGAAGAGATCTACCGGGAAGATAATATTCAAAAAAGCCTCCCTTTCCTTTTTTTTAAAGATGGCATGCAGATCTTGTTTTTTTATAAGGGGCTTAAACGAGCTGAATTTCAAGACTTCCTCGATCTTATAAGAAAAGAGTCGCTTCTTCCGGCTGAAGAAAGTGACGTAGTCAATGCTATGTGGGAAAGGGATTTTGCCAATATCCGCTACTATGCACCCGATGATTTTCTGGAAACAAAGATCGGTTTAAAAACATTGGTAAAAAAATATGAGGTTAACAAGAAAAAGATCAGCTCCGGCGCGATCAATCTCAAGCCAAATGACCGTAAATCCCTGGAAAAAGGAAAATTCATGGGAAGTCAAGTATCCGGGATCAATGATGAATCCTGGAAAAAAATGGATTTTGCCGATCAGTTCTCGCCTCTGCTCGGAAGCATGGAATTGAACGAACAGGAAAAAGGATCGATTGAATTCATGCTGACCAACAACCGAAAAATTACCAGAGATGACGAACTCCTTTCCCTTCTTTTCGAAATGTTATATCTAGAAAAAGATGATGAGATTTTCAGCGATACCCTGAAGATCCTCACAGAAAGCTTTGAAGAATTTACCGAAAAAGATAATTTCAAAAAAACAGTTGCCATTATCCGATTTGTTTATGAACTCAAAAAAGATATCCATCCCAATTCCCAAACAAAAATTCAGAATTTAAACAAATTCCTCGAGAATCTGGCAAATCAGGATATGTTGAACCTCTTAAACCAGAAAGTCCGGGAAAAGAAAATTCCGGATATGGATAATTTCCTCATTCATCTGAGATTGATCGGCCCAAAATCTTTACCCATACTCGCATATGTAGTGGAGCACTATGATTCTAAAGAATTAAAAATCAGGGCTCTTCGTTTTTTCCGGGAGCTGGGAAAACATGATCTTCCCACTTTGAGCAGTCTCGCCAGAAATGACTCTCCGGAGATAACAAATGAGATTATATTTGTTTTAAGCGAATGTCCGGAGAGCACCGCACTAAAGTATTTAAACCTATTCAATGGATACATAAATAAAAGTATCAAAATAAATGCCATCCATGCTATCGCACGGTTTAAAAGCAAAGCTGCAGCCATTACACTCTCTAACTTTTTCGATGATGAAGATGAGGGGATCCGGATTCTGGCAGCCCAGAATATTCAAGTTTATAGTGATGAAACTCTAATCAATAAGCTGAAAAATCTAGTGACTGATAAGAAATTTCATAAACTAAGCCGGGAAGAAAAACTCATTTTACTGGAAACCTTAGGCAAGAGTAAGGCATCCTCTGCCCTTGATACCCTGCAAAACCTGATAAAAAAGGTGGGTTTTTTCACCCGGCCGAAAAAAGTTGAATCTGCTTTATGTGCGGTTTCCGGATTAGAAGCAATGAGAACAGCTGATTCCCTTGAAAGCTTAAAAAGAGCAGTTAAATCCCGGAAAAAAACCATTAGGACAGCCTCTCAGAAAGCAATCGCAAAGTCAGAAAATAATAGTAATTTAAATAAGTAAACCGAGGAATAAATTGATAAATCTTGAAAAAGACAAACCCCAAACATTGGTCGATAGAGAAAAATTATCTATAGAAATAGCTCTCGATGTCTTTCAACGTATTTTTATGGCCATAAAAATATCCAAACTTTATGACACCAACAACCAGATCTTTTTAAAACATATTCAGACACTCAAAAAAAACATCGTACGAGCCATACAACTGGATGGAGAAGCTACCTTTTATCTACGCCAGGGAACTCTTTATTTTAATAACTATAAGATAAAAACATCTTTTTCCAGCTACCCTCTGCTTAAATATATCGTCGAACGTTTTCAAGACTGGAAAATCGGGATCCTTTCCTTTGGTTCAAAAGTGGACGATGACAGTTTGACTAAATTCATTCTTCAATTTGGGAAAAAAGCCCCTAAGTCTCAAAACCTGATCAAATATCTCCGGGACAAAATGGAACAATCGGATATAAAACACATACATGTAGATAAAATCTCTCCTCAGGAACAATTGAGCGGGAAAAAACAGGATGCAGCCAAGATCTTTTTTCTGAGCGTCACTCATATAAAAGAGATCTTTGAACACCATAAAGAAGACAAACGGATCTCACTGGTTATAACCAGACGGCTGATTCAATCTATCTACAACCACCTAACACATAATGAGCCTTTTTTAATGGGAATGACGACCATAAAAAATTTTGACGAGTACACTCTCAATCATTCAGTAAACGTCAGTATTCTCGCCATTGCTTTGGGGAAAAGATTGGGGCTGTTTAAAAATGAATTAGCTGACCTGGGGATCGCCGCATTTTTTCATGATCTGGGGAAAGTGGACATACCCAAGGAAATCCTGATAAAACCCGGAAAATTGGATAATGATGAAATGGAACTCATGAAAAAACATCCTCAATTCGGAGCTGAAAAACTGATCCAAATGAGTGAATTCCATTTTTTACCTCTACCTGCGTTAAATGTTGCCATGGAACATCATGCCTGTGAGAATAAGTCGGGATATCCGGTTTATATGCGGAAGTCTTCGCTCAATCTTTACAGTAAGATCGTCAAAGTCGTCGATGTGTTTGATGCGCTTACCACCCAAAGGCCGTATCGGACAAATACCTTTACTCGGGTGGAAGCACTCAATTTAATGGTGGATAAACTCCAATTTGATTTCGACCCCCTTATTCTCAAAGTCTTCGTGAATATGATGGGACTCTGTCCGGTGGGTTCTCTTATCTTACTCGATACAGGAGAATTGGCCGTCGTATTCGAAACAAACCCAGAACCAGCCTATATGCTGCGTCCCAAGGTTAAACTGATCACAGATACCCAAGGGATTAAGACAGACGGAGAAATTGTTGATCTGGCTGAATTAGACACACAGACTAATAAATATAAAAGAACTTTCATAAAATTTGTCGATCCCCACGAATATGACATTAATGTATCAGATTATTTCGTTTTGGATGCAGAATGATCCAAAGACTAAATCCCATATTTTATCCCAGATCGATTGCCGTTATTGGAGCATCTCGTCAATCCGGAAGTGTCGGCCATTCCTTACTGGCAAATCTTATTGACAGCAGATTTCAGGGAATCGTATATCCTGTAAACCCTAAGGCCCAAGGAATTCTAGGCATTAAATGCTATCGATCGATAATGGAAATCTCTGACCCGATCGACCTGGCTGTCATCATAGTTCCCGCACTATTCGTTTCCGATGTCCTTAATGAATGCGGTAAAAAAAGAATTAAAGGAACCGTGGTTATTTCTGCCGGTTTCAAGGAAATCGGAGGGAAAGGAATACAGCTGGAAAAGAATGTCAAATCCATTATCGAAAAGTACGATATCTCCCTTGTGGGCCCAAACTGCCTGGGTGTAATCAATACCGATCCTAAAACTTCCATGAATTCTACTTTTGGAACCCAGATGCCGAAAGCAGGCAATATTGCTTTTATATCACAAAGCGGAGCTCTCTGTGTCGCAGTATTGGATTATGCCAAAGAAGCCAACATAGGATTTTCAAAATTTGTCAGCATGGGAAATAAAGCAGGGATCACTGAGAATGAACTTCTTATCTACCTCAAAGATGACCCAAAAACCGATGTGATTCTCATGTATTTAGAAGATCTGGCTGACGGAAGAGAATTTATGCGGATTGCAAGAGAAATTACCAGCCATTCACAGAAACCGAAACCGATTATCGCTTTAAAAGCCGGACGCACCATTATAGGAGCAAAAGCTGCTTCGTCTCATACGGGCTCCCTGGCAGGGTCGGATAAAGTATATAATGCCATTTTTGATCAATGCGGAGTGATCCGGGGAGATACCCTTGAAGAAGTATTCGATTACGCCAAAGCCCTTTCCAGTCAACCCATCCCCAAAGGCAATAAGGTTGCCATCATTACCAATTCCGGAGGCCCTGGAATCTTAGCCACAGACGAATGTATCAAAAATGGATTGGAGATGGCCTCCTTTACACCTTCAACCAAAAAAATATTAAGATCGATCCTCCCTCCCACGGCTAACATCAACAACCCCCTGGACCTGATCGCTGAAGCTCAAGACAGATTATATGAAACAACGTTGAATGAAATATTAAGAGAAGAAAAAGTGAATTCAGCGATTATTATCCTCACTCCGACTGCCTTCACCCAGGTTGAAAAAATCGCCCAGGCAATAGTTAGAACAACCCAAAAATTTAAAAAACCCATAGCCTGCTGTTTCCTGGGCGTCTATGATGTTTCGAATGGTATCGATATTTTAGAACTAAATCGGATCCCGGCTTACCGGTTTCCGGAATCAGCCGCACGGGCTTTGGCCATCATGACCAAATTCCACGAATGGCTGAAACGCCCGCTTACCAAGGTCAAAAAATATAGAATTGACAAAGCCCGAGCTCAAAGAGTAATTTCCTCAGCATTGAATTCCCAACGATCATCCCTTTTCGAACATGAAGCCTATGAAGTACTGGAGGCTTATGGTTTCCCTGTTATAAAGTCCTTTTTGGCAACCTCAGAGCAACAGGCACTGCAGGCAGCAGAAAAGATCGGCTTTCCAGTCGTTTGTAAAATTGTTTCCCCAGATATTCTGCACAAGTTTGATTTTAATGGTGTCCGGCTGAATTTAAAAGATAAGAATGAAGTAATAAAAGCCTATCATGATATCTTAAAAGCTATACATACCACTAAACCAAAAGCCAGGATAACGGGTATTTTAGTCGAAGAAATGGCAGCTTCTGGAAAAGAAATTATTCTTGGCATGAACCGCGACCACCAATTTGGGCCAATTCTCATGTTCGGATTAGGCGGAACCTATGTCGAAGTACTCGAAGATGTCACTTTCAGGCTGGCACCAATCAGAGAAATAACCGCCATAAAGATGATAGAAAAGACTAAAGCACATAAAATTTTACAAGGATTCAGGGGAGAACCTCCTTATGATATCAAGGCTGTATCAGAGTGCATCAAAAGGCTCTCCCAACTGGTCACTGATTTTGATGAGATTCAAGAATTAGACATCAATCCACTCATAGTCTATAAAAAAGGCAGCGGATGTACCATCGTAGATGCCCGCATCATATTGGATGATTTATCCAAAAGAAAAAACAAGAATTCCTAATTTGAAACTATGTTTTCTTTAATCAACAGTTTAAATACATAAATTGGGTCAAACATAAGAAGATCCCCCAAAATTTTCCAAATAATTGATCTATATTATTTAATTACAGACATATAGATTATAGTTCAAGTGGAATCTATAGATTCAATGGGGCA
>CAZLBV010000057.1:0-10722 GCA_964557845.1 uncultured Eubacteriales bacterium
AACTTCAAACCGGAATCATCTCCATGCGCCATGATAACCGCACCCACCAAACGAGTCGAAACACCCCAGGAGGTTTGCCAGGCGTACTGAAGATTTTGATTCCTGTCTTCAAAACGTATGTTGAATACTTTAGAAAAATTTTGCCCCAGATTATGGGATGTTCCCATCTGAAGGGCCTTACCATCTGACATCAAAGCCTCAATCGCGTAGGTGGCCATTGCTCCTGCAAACTTTTCTCTTTCTGATTTTCTGCCCCATAGTACAGGTATGGCTAATTCTTGTTCTGAAAAATCTCTGTACATAGATAGAATTTTCATAGTTTCTGCTTGGGCCTGCTCATAGGTTTCATGAACAGTATGGCCTTCCTGCCATAAAAACTCTGTTGTTCTCAAAAAAGGTCTGGTGACCTTTTCCCACCGTACAATATTGGCCCATTGGTTTATCAATAAGGGAAGATCTCGCCATGATCTGATCCACTTCGAATACATACTGCCTATGATCGCTTCTGAAGTCGGCCTTACGGCCAGCCTCTCTTCCAACTCTTCACTTCCTCCAATAGTCACCCAAGCCACCTCAGGTGAAAATCCTTCCAAGTGCGAAGCTTCCTTTCTCAAAAAACTCTCGGGTACGAATAAAGGGAAATAAGCATTGGCATGCCCTAATTCTTTTATCCGCAGGTCCAACAACTTCTGAATATTTTCCCAGACCGCATATCCATATGGCCGGATGACCATAATTCCCTTCATAGGAGCATAGTCGGCCATTTCTGCTTTCTTGATTATTTCGATATACCATTTAGAAAAATCTTCACTTTTTTGGGTAATTTTTTTAACCAATCGTTCTTCTTTATTCACTATCATCTCCGATACAAAAATCCTGCTCATTCTAAATCTCACCTGATATTTTGTCAATAAAACCACTTTCAGATCGAACTGAAACGCCACGATATCACCGATACCTCTTATATTTTACGGCTCAGACCGGGGTGAAAACAGTATGATTTCAGGTATAATATCCCTATAAAACAAAAGCAAATCCAACCCTGGATGGGGGTGGGAAAAAATATCACCCCTTATTTCATCCAAAAGGGTGATTGACCATGTCATTCAAAATATGGCATCTTATTTTCTCCTGACAATAGTAGGCGGATTAAGTGTTATGTGCCAAATTAATCCCATAAGGAGCTCCGAGTGAATAACGCTTTAAACGAAAAAGGTTTTAATCTTTCACTCCCGACTTTAGTTAAGGGAAAAACCGCCTCTGGTGAAAATTTTGAAGAGAAAACAGTATTATCATACATCAGTCATACCGGCACCTCCTTCTGGTTGACCAATAATGTATTGATAGACTCAAAATTAAAATTGATCATAGATCTCCCCCCTAAATTATCAGAGGATAAAGACCTTAAACTCATCATAAACGGAAATGTAATATTTGTAGAAGCCGCCAAGAACCGGAATACGAAACAAAGAGTCTCCCTCAAGTTTGAAAATAAATATATTATTGATGAGGCTAAAAAATAATAATTTATACACATCTTAAATCCTTCCAAAACTTCTCTCGAAGGTAAGTCCGTTCGATTCAAATAACGCTTATTCAAATCAGAAAAGAATTGTTTAATCGCTCCCCTAACCTGTTTCGATGATATGGGTTATATAAAGATCACCCCGAAATTCATCCTTAGAAGGGATTGAAAACAAGCAGTTTCTCTGTCAAAATGCAATACGAAATGGAAATAAACAAAACTATAGATGAAACCTCTCTGCCTCGAAACAATTCTATTTACAAAGATGAAAAAACTTTTAAGTTGGCTTTGTCAGCTCAGATAAACGGTATTAATTCATCTGGAGAAGAATTTGAGGAAAGGTCTGTCCTCCTTAAAATCAGTGCCCGGGAAGCTTATTTTTATTTGAAATCAAAGGTAAAAGAAGGCTCCCGGCTTAATTTGACCCTCCATATTCCGAAAACCTTGATCCTGGAAAAAAATCTATATCTATGCTTATCCGGAAATGTATCCAATATAAAATCTAATGGGGATAAAGAAAAAGATCAATTGATCCAACTGGGTCTTAATAAAGGCTACAAAATCCAACCGGCTCCCTAATCTCCCCTTGCATTAAATCCTTTCTTTTTATTTTCCGAAAAAGAAGTTTTTTCCTCGCTGGGGAAAAACCATGCTTTTCTGATGGATTTATTTATGTCCTTTCCGTACGTAAACGGGGGAACTCCTCTAAATTCTTACACTTGACAATAAATTTTTGTTTTTATAACATAACACAAGATGTTTAATCCAGAATTTTTAATACAGTAATGAAGGGGAAAAAGTTATAAAATGCAAGATAATAAATCAGATTTTTCGGCCGGAAAAATTATAACTACTTTAATTTACTGTACCTCCGATCTGATACTTTCAGGAATCTTAAAAGTATTGGAGTCCGCCCCTGATATTAAAGTTATCAATGTCGAAAAGAATACCATTGATTCCTTTTTGGAATCGATAAAAAACAATAAACCTGATGTTATTCTTTTTGCAAATTCAGAACCTCTTCCTAACATTAGGGAAATATGCAAGGCAATTAAAGAAATTTCAGATGAAAAAACAAAATCCCAGTTGATGCTCTTAGGTAACATCCCATCCCATGAAGAAGTTGTCGGGCTTATGAATGTAGGAGTCAGAGGATATTTCGATCTAAACGATCCATCCAACCAGCTCTCCGACGCCATTCGGATCGTTTATAAAGAAGAAATATGGCTGCCGAGAGATAAAATGAGCAGTATTATGGATAGGATAATATCAGTAGTGGGACGGGATTTAAAAGAAAAAACACTTGATCAGTTAACTCCAACGGAATTCCAAGTTCTCAGATTGATCGGCCAAGGTAAAAGTAATGATGAAATCGCTCTAGCTATGTTCATATCAAAGAATACAGTCCGGTCTCATATAAAAAGCATTTATGCAAAATTAGACACGCACAGCCGCCTACAATTAGCTTTATATGCTATTAATTCAGCTCTGTTTTAATACGCTCTGTGCTTCCAAGAGGACTAGATGAGCAAAAAACCTACAAGCAAACAGAAAGTTTTTAAAAGCGGGGAAACTGCAATCCTGCTTTCTAAAATTCCTTCTGACCGCAGAAAGGAATGGCGCTTAAAATTGCCTCTGGCAGTTGAAGTCGAAGGCAAACTCCCTAAAGGAAAAAAATTTAAAGAAGAAACTACGATCGAAAACATCAGTTCTTCCGGCGCCTATTTCTGCCTCGACTCAGCCATAACAGTTGGCTCTAAATTGAATTTAATCATAAATATTCCTCCTGATCTGACTGAAGGAAAAACCATAAAACTTAAATTGGGAGGATCAGCTGTTCGGTTAAAAAAATCCTCATCAGGCCAAAAAAAACAGGATGTGGCTCTAAGTTTTGATGAGAAATATAGTTTCATTGAAGAAGATCAATCCAGTACGGAATAGCCCCTTCCTGCCCTGTTAATTCAATGATCGATTCCAGAAATCATCCATCAACCACTGCCAGAACATTGCTGATTTCTGCACTCACAGGGGGAATTGCCACAGGAAAATCAGTTGTTGCCAATGTACTGAAGGAGCTTGGTTGTTATATTCATGAAGCTGATAAAGCCGCCCATAAGCTTACTGCTCCCAATACCCTTGCCTGGAAAAAGATCGTTTCTCGTTATGGACAGGAAATTTTAAGTAACAATAAACACATTAACCGGCACAAATTAGGAAAGCTGGTATTTTCGGATAAAAAAGAATTAAACTTTCTAAATGAGCTTGTTCATCCTTATGTCCTACAAGATCTCCTGAAAACCATAAAAGAAATACAGCAGAAAAATAAATACCAGATATTCATCTCCGAAGCAGCCATAGTTATCGAATCTGGATTCGCAAAATATTTTGAAAAAATAATCGTGGTATATTGTGATCCTGATATCCAACTTCAACGCCTCATGAAAAGAGATAGGATCATCCGGCCAGAAGCTTTGGATAGAATAAACTCTCAAATGCCGGCTCAGGAAAAGCTTAAGCATGCCGATTACACTATCGATACCTCTGGGACACTCAAAGAAACTATTGAACAATCGGAAAGATTATATCGAAATCTTTTATCGGATTATCTGCTCAAACAGCAACAAAAAGCAGAAGATAAAAAACCAGAAGATAGAAGAGTAAAAATTAAAACCAGAACCGGTAACAACTTAATGTCAAAACATAGGTAACGCTTTTTCTATTTTTTATATTTATTCTCCTGATTTCTGGTTTCTGTCAGAAAGTCTCATCCACCCATTCACTCATTGACCCATTCACCCATTAATTTGTTCGCTCTTTGAGGATAGGGCTGCTGCAAAAAGAGGGATCATTATTTCATGATGTCCAATGAAATAAAATCCCTTACTGGAATCTATCAGCGGCCTGGATACAATATTCTGAAAGGGCCTATAATGCCGGATAAAATCAAATACAGCAGTAGTCACTCCTTTTAGGGGAGTCCCTTGGTTTCTGATCAAAGAGACAGCCTTTAAAAATATCTCAGGCAGGATAACAGCAGAACCAATAGTAATAAAAACTCCTCCCTGATCGAGCTGTTTGATCAGAGAACAAAAAAGCAGAAAATCTCTTTGTGAACCGCGTCCGATTGCCTCTCCATCTGCATCGGGATGGAAATGAATAATATCTGTTCCGAACGCCACATGGACAGTAACGGGGATATTTAATTTATAGGCATTAGCAAATAAACTATAGTGTTTATAAGGGAAATCCGATTCTTCTATCATCTTGCCGACAGCCTCACCAATCCCCATTTCTCCCTTTGCCTGGTTGATAGCCTGATTCAAATATCTCCCTGTTTCCTCGGCCATTCCAAACCTGCCGTCTTTAATATATTCTTCCACATCTTCTGATGTTTGGCCGGAATAACTGATCTCAAAATCATGAATTATCCCCGCTCCGTTAAAGGCCAGACCATCGATCCATCCTTTTTGCATCAGATCCAAAACGACCGGATTTAATCCGACCTTAATGACATGTGCTCCCATAGAAACGATTATTGGCTTGTTTTTTTCCTTGGCTTTTTGACACCGGCAAACAAAATCCTTGAAATCCTGGGCAGCCAATATATTGGGCAGGCTTTTTATAAAACTGCCTATCGAGTCATCAGGCTCCGCCGGTTTTCCAAAATGCGCGATATTGACCTTACTTTCTCTCTCATTTAATTTGGTTGTGTGAATTTTACTCAATGACAACGGATCAAATTTATATCGACTCATGCTTTTTCCTCTTTCCCTCAGCAGGCATTATATTTGAACATGCCTTGATCAAAAAAGCCTGTCTTCATTATATCAAGAAAACAAAAATTTAAAACCGTTTTAACGGTTTATGCTATTTTTTGCGTATGGAGTGAAGGCATCGTCTAACCTGGAGACAGGTTAGACCTTTTTTAAATCTTGACCGGGACGAAATTTGATTCTCTTTCCGTCTTTGATTGTAATCTGTTTTTTTCTTCGAATATCTCGTGCAAAACCAGTCTTTTTAGAGACAACCTTAAAACTGGCGAACCCTCTTATTTCAATCTTTTCATCTTTTTTCAAAGCATCTTTTAAAGTATCCAGGATTGTCTCTACGATTAACAATGATTTTGCCCGATTGAAATCAGTATTCTCTTCAATAGTGAGGGCGATATCATTTTTAATCATTAGCTTCTTCTCGTTTCGTTTATAGTATAATTAATTTATTGAAAATAAAAAGTCAAGGATAATTATTGACTTGCAGTACGATGATTTTTATAATTAGATTAAAGTGAAAAAAATTCTGTTAATTTCCCTATATTTGATTTTCCTATCAGGACTCGTTCAAGCTTCTGTCGTGGTCATAACCTTGAATGCTCCTATTCATCCTGTTACCTCTGAATACATTCGAAACTCCATCGATAAAGCCGAGAGTCAACAAGCTTCTCTATTAATAATCAAAATGAATACTCCTGGAGGGCTCGATTCTTCCATGCGGGAGATCATAGAGAAGATAATAAGTTCATCCGTTCCGGTGGCTACCTACGTCAGTCCCAGTGGATCCCGTGCTGCCTCTGCCGGTTTTTTTATCGGGATCGCCAACGATCTATTTATTATGGCCCCAGGAACCAACACAGGAGCTGCCCATCCGGTTGGAATATCCATAACAGGACAATCCATGGATGAAACCATGGCCGAAAAAGTCACCCATGATGCTGCCTCTTACATAAAGACGCTTGCAGAGAAAAGACAAAGGAATGTTAAGCTTGCAGAAGATGCAGTTAGAGAAAGTGTATCATTTACTGAAAAAGAAGCCCTAAAAGGAGGCTTGATAGAAGATATCGCCCTAAATGAGTTCGAAATTCTCGAACATTTCCATGGCAAAACAATCCGTAGATTCGATGATACTGAAGTGGTCCTTGATCTTGAAGGTGAAGAAATTATAAATATTCCCATGTCGGCGAGGCAAAAATTTCTATTGACGATTTCCAATCCCAATTTAGCTTATATTTTGTTGATGCTCGGTTTACTGGGTCTGTATTTTGAATTCTCTAATCCAGGAGCGATCCTTCCTGGAGTGCTGGGTTCTATATCCTTGCTGTTAGCCATATTCTCCTTTCAAATCCTTCCTGTCAATTATGTCGGCCTTATTCTTATCATACTTTCCATCGGGCTTTTTATCCTGGAAGTAAAAATACAAAGCTATGGAATTCTTTCCATTGGAGGAATAGTTGCTATGGTTATAGGATCTATGATGCTAATAAATTCCCCTATTCCCGAACTTCGACCAAGTTTGAAATTCATAATCCCCGTCGCTCTGGGGCTTTCACTCATTTTTATATTTCTGATTTCCCTTGCAGTCAAAGCCTATAGAGGCAAGGTTACTACCGGCCAAGAAGGTTTGATCGGGGAAACAGGACAAGCCCAGACAGATCTAACTCCAAAAGGAAAGGTGTTCACTCATGGAGAAATATGGGATGCTGTATCAGAGGAAGATATCCCTAAAGGAACAAAAATAAAGGTCATAGAGATGCTTGACCATTTAACCTTAAAAGTTAAACGGGATGAATAAATATTATTTTTGGGAGGTAAGAGAATGACACCACTCGCGATTGTCATAGCATTAGTTGTTTTATATCTATTAAATGCCATAAAAATTCTAAAGGAGTATGAAAGAGGCGTGATTTTCCGTTTAGGAAGAGTGCTCCATAAACCTAAAGGGCCGGGGATTATTCTGGTTTTTCCTCCGATCGATAAAATGGTCAGAGTAAGCTTAAGGATAGTCGTTATGGACATCCCGCCTCAAGATGTGATCACAAAAGACAATGTCTCGGTTAAAGTGAATGCAGTGGTTTACTTCCGCGTCATGGCCCCTCAAAAAGCTGTGTTGGAAGTACAGGATTTTCTATTTGCCACATCTCAGCTTGCCCAGACAACCTTGCGCAGTGTCCTGGGTGAAGTAGAATTGGACGAACTCCTGTCAGAAAGAGAAAAGTTAAATGCCCAGCTTCAGGAGATAATCGATAAACATACCGACCCTTGGGGGATCAAAGTCCAGCTTGTTGAGATGAAACATGTGGATCTTCCTGAAAATATGGTTCGGGCCATTGCCAGACAGGCAGAAGCTGAACGGGAACGCCGGGCCAAGATCATCCATGCAGAAGGTGAAGCCCAGGCTGCGAATAATCTGATGAAGGCCGCAGATGTTCTTTCCAAAAATTCCCAGGCTCTTCAGTTAAGATTCCTGGGAACCCTTACAGAAATAGCCGCCGAAAAGAACTCCACGATCATATTTCCACTGCCGATCGATCTATTAAAAGCTTTTATAGAAAATAAAGAAAAAAAGTAATAATATAAGGAGATCATGAAAAACAAAGAATATAGAGAACTCCAGATAACCAGTTCACAGCTTGTTGTCATTTTTTTAGCTATAATAATTCTAGGTATTGTGATTTTCTTATTGGGAGTATCGGTCGGTAAAAAGCAAGCACTAGCAGTGAGCGAAACACAATTGACTCCTCCAAAAACTACTCAGGGTAAAGTAGTCGCCAAAAAACCGGCTGCTGTCACTGAAGAAAACCTCACTACTGACAATCCCTCAGAAAAACCTTCGGAAAAACCAGCCGTTAGCCCCGAAAAAACCGAGGAAGAAACTATCCCAGATAAACCCCAAGTAAAAAAAACAGATCCGATAGCAAAGGAGCTGGCTTCTCACCAGAAGGCTGAACCAAAACCGCAAGTAAAGCCCGTCTCCCCTATCCAGAGCACGGGTCAATTTTATATTCAGGTAGGCGCCTATAAAAATAGAGACGGAGCTTATGCCAGGGCCAACGATCTAAAAACCAAGGGATATTCAGCACAGGTATTCGAACCATCTCCTAATTCCAGCAGCAAGCTTTATAAAGTACAGATCGGCGGTTTTCCCAACCGTGAAGAAGCTGAAGCCAAATTATCTGACTTAGCCAGAACAGAAAATAAAAGAGAAAGCGATTACTTCATAGTTAAAAAATAGTAAAAACTTAGCGAAGACGATATCTATCTTTTTAAAAAAGTCTTTTTCCCATAGAATGGATTCATGACGTCAAATTTGTCGGAGAATAAATATCCAAACATTAAAATAACAATAAAAGACCTGTTTTTGGTGACGCTATCAGGTGCTCTCACGGGTTTAGCTTTCCCTAAATTTGAACTTATATTCTTTGGCTGGATCTCACTAATCCCTTTATTCTATGTGCTTTTCCCCAGAAGGCCTCGGCAGTCTTTTGTTTTGGGATTAACGGCAGGAACCTCTTTTTATCTGATCCTTCTCTACTGGATACCAGCGGTTCCAGCTTACTATGGCGGTCTTTCCCTTCCTTTCAGTTTTCTTATATATCTCCTGTTTGCTGTTTTTCTGGCACTTTTCTGGGCCTTTCCCTGCATGGTTATTTCTCTGATCGAGCGCAGATTTCCTTTGATTATATTTATTCTCATTCCCATGCTTTGGGTCACATTTGAGTATGCCATCACATACATTTTAACTGGATTTCCCTGGGGACTGCTGGCTTACAGCCAGTATAAAAATATCTATTTGATCCAGACCGCCGCCTTTACCGGAGTATATGGAATTTCTTTTATTCTAGTTTTCTTCCAGAGTATGATCGTCTTTTTTTTAAAATCGAGAAAAAAAGCCTGGTTGATTTCAGCCTTCATCTTCATTTTATTCATCCATTTACTGGGAATCGCCACCATAAAAAGGGATCTCCATGCCCGAAATGGTTTTAAAGCAGCGGTGATCCAGGGAAATGTTCCTTCCTCGATCCAATGGGACATTACACCTGAACCAACGAAAAAAGAGCTATTCTTACAGCATCTTGAACTGAGCCGTCAGGCTGTCCAAGAGGGCGTCCGCCTGCTGGTGTGGCCGGAATTATCTGTTCCCCTTTGTTTTAGCTGTAACTACGGTTTATACCAGGAATTCAAAACCGAACTTACTCAATTTGCCCGCAGCATGAACATCACCCTGGTCTTGGGTACTTATGAAACTGCCTATGAAAGAGATAATATCCTTTACTTCAATTCTGCAGTAGCCCTCATGCCTGATGGGAAATACTCCCAATATAATAAAATGCATCTGGTTCCTTTTGGAGAATATACCCCTTACAAAATGATCTTCTCATTTATAGCTAATTTTACCCATGCTATTGGAGAATTAACTCCTGGAGACCGCATCATTTTTCACCAGTTTAACGACATCCGGTTTGGAACCCCTATCTGTTATGAGATCATTTTCCCAGCTTTGGTAAGAAAATTTTGTCTGGGGGGAGCAGAATTTCTGGTAACTCTCACCAATGACGGATGGTATGGAACCAGTTCCGCTCCTTATCAACATTTTTCCATAGCAGTCTTCCGGGCCGTTGAAAACCGGCGCTATCTTTTGCGGGCAGCCACTACCGGAATCAGCGGAATAATAGATCCTTACGGACGGATCTTAAAAAGATCCGTTTTAAACCAACAGGTCTTTTTGACAGAACAAATATCAAGTATTAAAAAAATGACGGTTTATACCCGTTATGGGGATTGGTTTTCGTACTTAAGCTTGACAATATCTGCCTTATTCCTTATTCTTTCTCTGATAAAAAAAGACCACAGGAAAAAGAGAATTGAATACTGATAAAATCCATCCCGACCTTATAGAAAAACATAAGATCATCCTTGAAAAGTATGAAGATCTAAGGGGATTTCTTTGACAAAGCCGGAAAAAACAAAGAGATCCAGGAAATAAACCAAAAGCTTGCATCTCCCGAGGTATGGAAAGATCAGAAAAGGTCTCAAGCTCTCCAGCAAGATAAAAAGATCTTGGAAAGAGACCTTCGATTCATATCAAAAATAACTGAAAAAAAAGAAGAAGTGGAAGTCTTGTTCGAACTGGTTCAGGAAGGGGAGAACGTTACTCAAGAACTTACTAATGCCATAACCGAATTCGAAAACGTGATCTCCCAGGCAGAACTCCAAACTTTATTCACAGAAAAGGAAGATTCTAAAAATGCCATACTGACAATCCATCCTGGAGCCGGAGGCACCGAATCGCAAGACTGGGCACAGATGCTGCTGCGTATGTATCTCCGCTATTCCGAGCAAAAAGGCTATACGGCCGAAACCATAGATATTCAGCCAGGAGAAGAAGCCGGCATAAAAAGCGCCACGATCCGTATCGAGGGCCCT
>CAZLBV010000058.1:0-9250 GCA_964557845.1 uncultured Eubacteriales bacterium
AGGGGGATGACACCTTGTTCCGGGGAAAAAGTGAAGTCCGCGTTAGGTTTAGTGCGAGCTTCAACATCTTTAGTAAGAGAATTCTTTAAACCATTATCATCAGTAATTGTGAGAGTTGCCTTGTATTTTCCAGGTTTTTCATAAGTATGTTTGACTTTTTTCCCTTCCCCCTTGAAGCCGTCTCCAAAGTCCCAGGCGTAAGATACGATCTTTCCGTCGCGGTCAAATGATTTAGATGCATCAAAATCCACTTTGAGAGGAACAAGTCCGATTCCGGGAGTCCGGTTGAATATAGCTGTGGGTTCCGCGAAAACAGTTATTTCCTTTACAGTTTGTTCTTTGAAATCATCATTGTCTGTTACGGTTAAACGGACATTAAAAGTTCCGCTTTTGTTGAAGGTATGATTGATCTTCATTCCGGTCCCAGATCCTCCGTCCCCAAAGATCCAATGATAGGATTTGATTTTACCGTCCTGGTCATATGATGAAGAGGCGTCAAAGCTCACTTTAAGGGGAGCCTGTCCTCTCATCGGCGAGGCTGAAAATTTCGCCGTCGGTTTTACATAGACAGAAATCTGGGTATGAGCCGATGCACAGAATCCTTTATTATCTGTGATTTGAAGGGTAACAAGGTGGACTCCGGTTTTAGAAAAGGTGTGATTTACCACTTTACCGAAGGCCGCTCCGGAACCATCCCCGAAATCCCACTCATATTTGATAATACTTCCGGCTTTTTCTGATGGTTTGGATTTAGATGCATCAAATTTAACCTTTAAAGGGGGCTCCCCCTTTTTTTGGGATGCCGTAAAATGGGCAATGGGCTCGGCAGTTATTCTGATCTGTTTTGAAGTCCAGTCAGTCAGGCCTTCATTGTCTGTTACTGTTAGGGTTACGGTCCGGTCTGCGATATTTGTATATGTGTGGGTGATAAGCACGCCTTTACCAGAGGTTCCGTCTCCGAAATCCCAGTCATATTGACTGATCGAACCATCAGGATCATAAGAAGCAGAAGCGTCTAATGAGACTTTTAGAGGGGATGCTCCCTCAGTCGGATCAGCCGTAAAAATGGCAACAGGGGGATTTCCTACCGTGATCTCAGTGGAGGCTGTGGAGGTTTGATTTTCATCATCTGTGACCGTTAATGTAGCTGTATAAATACCTTTCGCGTTATATGTGTGTGAAGTGGTGACTCCATTTCCACCGGAGTTGTCGCCAAAATCCCACTCAAATTTGGTGATCTTACCATCAGGGTCATAGGATTCAGAGGCGTTAAAACTTACAGTCAGGGGCGGATCCCCCTGCTGCGGATTGGCCGTGAAAGAAGCAACCGGATATGAGGTAACCTGGTCGACACGAACATAAAAAACATCTCTTTCTCCACCTACTCCTATATCACTATAGACAACATGGGCACGTCCCTGGGAATCAACATCCAGACACGTGTATTCACCTTCGCCTCCATTAGATACCTTAATGGGAGTTTCCCACTGGCCATTTGTGTTTCCCCTGCCGTAAAAGATGTAATTGCCTGTTCCTTCTCTCTGACGCCAAGCTCCATGAAGGGAACCTTTATAGTGTTTAAGAAAAATCATGGTCGTCACTGTAGTTCTGCCGGTAGAAATTTCTTTAGTTGAGGACCATCCAAACGGGGATTTTTTTTTATAATAAGTTGGGCCTCCCTTACCTGTATAGATTAGATGGATATTACCTTCATTATCGAAATCTAAAGCCGGAATATATTGATTTGGACCTGGATCCAGCCTTACGGAAGTCTTCCAAATACCGCTGATCCTTTCGTTGAAGTAAATATTCCAGTTTCCTTCGGCGTGATTGTCATCCATCCAGGCTGCAGCAATATGGCCGTTCTGTGCCCTGAAAAAAGGGTGGACGGAAACGCTGTTAGGGAGCTTTGAGACATTTTGCCAGCTAGTTGGCCAGTTACCTCCTATCACTTTTTCCATAAGAACGATTTCCAGCCTATGCTGCTTTGTGCCTGGCGGAGTATAATTATGGCACCAGGCAATGTAAACCCTACTTCCATCCACATCGATCCTAGGCCAGGAGGAATTAAGTCCAGGGCTGTATCCAACACTTTCCCGTGCTCCCCATGTTCCATTGCTGTATTTTTTATAGTAGATTTCCCGGTTACCAGAAGCGCAGCCATCCATATAGGCCATATGAATATCTCCACTGCTGTCGATGTCGAGCTGAGGAAATGCAGCGGAATATAGTTTTTCTGCCGCAACTTTTGTGCTTGACCAGCCGTTTTTATCTGTATAAGTCCGGTATAATATAGTTCCACAGGAGTTAAAATGCCCCTCAGTCCAGGCTACCATTATTTCACCATTGGGGCGGATTATAATAAATGGAAGCTCCGACATATCCCTAGATTGAGATAGATTGACATTGCCGGAAAGTAATGAGGAAAGAGAAATTAATAAAATTAAAAAAAATGTTAATGACCCTTTTTTTTGTTTTGTAATTTTCATATTGAAACCTTACAACTTTATTTTATATATAAATTAAATAGAATTAGTAATCTGAGGTCAATCATCTTTTGGGGTGATTGAAGGGGTGAAAATAAAAGATCTGGTGCAGGCCATTTTGTTCTATTCCCTATAACTTTCTTCTTTGATAATTTTTTGTGGTTTGAATTCATAACGAAAGTTAGTCGGGGAAGTAATCCGGAATTGGAATTTAAAAGTGACACCGTAAATTATAGAGATTATTGATAGAATGATCAAGCGTCCCGGGAAAATTCTAAAAATAGTTTTCCTTAGTACAAGAAAATGTGTTCAATGTACAGTATCTTTGAGAGCGTTGATGACGTCACCAACATCCTTAATTGTCATATCCGGGAATAAAGGCAGTGAAAGTATTCCCTCAAAAATTTTTTCAGTTACAGGAAAGTCTCCTCGGTGATAATTATAATGTTTTTGGTAAAAGGGTTGAAAATGGGCGGGAATAAAGTGAACGCTGGTACCGATATTCCTCTTATATAGTTCAGTAATCAGCTGGTTTCTAGTGATCCCTGATTTTTTGCTGTTGATCCAAACCGGAAAAATATGCCAGGAGCTTTTAACATTTGGGAGAAGTTTTACAGCTCTTATCCCTTCAAATCCGGACAATCCTTCCAAATAATGATCCACCAAACGCTTGCGTTTTTTGTTCAGTGTGTCGAGTTTCTTCAGTTGGGCAATCCCAATAGCGGCATTTATATCCGGCAGATTGTATTTATATCCAGCTTCATGAACCTCGTAATACCAGGATCCTTCTTTTGCGTAACGTTTCCACCCGTCTTTACTCATTCCATGGAGCCTTAATCTTAATAATCGTTGATATTGCTGTTCATCATTTAAGGCTATGATCCCTCCTTCTCCAGTGGTGATGTTTTTAGTCGGGAACATACTGAAGCAGGTAAGGTTACCAAGACTTCCGATTTTCTTTCCTTTATATTCTGCACCCATAGCATGGGCCGCATCCTCTATCACATGAAGTTGGTGAGCCTTGGCGATGGATGCTATCCTGTCCATATCACAGGGTTGTCCTGAATAATGTACCGGGATTATCGCTTTTGTTTTTGATGTGATTGCGGATTCGATCTTATCCGGATCTATGTTAAAGGTAGCATCCTGAATGTCTACAAAAACCGGTTTGGCTTTAAGATGGGTAATGACGTTGGCGGTAGATATAAAAGTGAATGGGGTGGTAATGACTTCATCACCAGGCTGGATGTCGGTAACTACTAATGATAAGAATAAAGCAGCAGTGCAGGATGATAATGTCACGGCATAAGTCGCGCCAATATATTTGGCAAAGTCATCTTCCAATTGTTTTGATTTCTTCCCGGTTGTCAACCAGCCGCTTTTCAGCGTTTCAATAACTTCGTCGATCTCTTCCTGAGCGATCGATGGAGTTGAAAATTTCAAATATTCTTTTCGCATGTGTTTATGACTGTTAAATTAATTTATTTTTTAGAAGCACTAATATTCTAATTTATTAAAAATAGGTATGCAAATATTAAATCTTTATTGCCCCGGCCTATTTTACAAATAATTCAGGAACAGTTAGGATTACGGGATTAATCGGGATGCGTGTTAACTGGATTATTTGCGGGCCAAGGTTAGTGCAAACACAAGATGGCTCGAGTGAAGATGTATGTGTAATACCTCGAACTCGGGGCAGTGAAGTGTTTGTGCTGAGATTGGTTCGCCCGAAGGGTAAAAGAGGCCGACATTGATTTTAATTAGTAAATGAAGCATAACCAGATATAAATTTATCTATAATAATCATGTCATAAATGAGGATTATAGATCTAATGAGTCGGCCTATTTTACAAATAATTCAGGAATATTAGCAGGCGTGATAATGGTTATAATACTTCCTCTCCGTTGGATCGGTTATGACTCCGTCTCTTAAAGCTTTGCTGATCTCAAGTATACCGGATTCGATGGATCTTTCAGCCTGGAAGTTCAAGGTTTCTTTGATTTTATCAAATTTAACATTATAGCTGCGCTTATCGCTTAGTTTCTCGATGAGTTCCAGTTTGGTTCCGGGGATGTTATCCTGAATGGTTTTACCGATATCTTTGATCTGCATATTTATCAGCCCGACATTAAAGATTTGGTTTTCGACCTTCTCTATAGGGCTTTCCATAGCGACTTGAAAGGCACGGGCCGCATCTTCCACATGCAGCAGCGGCCGCCACTGTTCGCCGCCGAAAATTGAGATCTTTTTTTCCTTTTCAGCTTTTTGAGTCAGATAGTTTATGATTATATCGAAGCGCATCCTGGGAGATAATCCAAACAATGTTCCCAACCTGAGGAGAACTGGAGAAAAATTCTTATCAGCCAGGGAAAGAATCCCCCGTTCTCCATATAATCTGGTTTCAGCGTAAAGAGATACAGGATTGACCTCTGATTCCTCGTCCAAAATATCTTGTTTGCCTACTCCATAAACACTACAGGTGGAGGCAAAAACGAAGCGGCGGATCTTTCTTTTCTTGCACATATCGGCCAATCTAACTGTAGCATTGAAATTTACGTTTACGGCCAGATCAGAATCGGCAGCGCAAGCAGGATCTCCTACTATGGCAGCTAGATGGATGACAGCATCAGCGCTGTCCAGGGCCCGGTTTACATCATCTTCATTACGGATGTCTCCTATAATGATGGAGAGATTGGGATCAGGATTTTTCATGAAATTCTTCAAGGGATCGACTCCGAACATGAGTCTGTCGAGCACGATAACTTTATAACCGGATTTTAGAAGCTGGGACACCAGGATGCTCCCAATGAAACCCGCCCCTCCAGTTATCAGTACTCTTTTACAATTTTTGTCCTTGCTCATCCAAAAGTTGCTCCTTTTATGATATTTTGCTGGGTTGATTCTTGTTTAAGATTGTATTCATCCACGAACTGCATGGTTTCAATAACGATCTCCCGAAATCTATTTGGAGGGATATTTATGTTGGCTTGGGCGAATAAACTAAATGGATCATATAGGTTCCAGTCGGAATTTTCGCTTATATATCCTGATTTTTCCAGGTCATAATAGATCTGGCATCCTGGATAGGGCGCTAGGACACTCATGGATACGTAGGTTGGCTGGATTTCTTTGATCAGATCCAGGCTCATCTTGATCTCTTCTTCGGTCTCATCCGGATAGCCTATCATAAAAAAGGCAGACCATTTTTGATCTAATTTATTAAGTATAGCCGCACCTTTTCTTATCTGGTCCAGAGTTATATGTTTATTGGTAGCTTTCAGGAGCCTTTCACTTCCGGTTTCGATCCCTATTTTGAGATAATTCAAGCCCGCATCCTGCATCTCAAGGGTAAGGCTTTCATCGATCAATTCGATCCGTGTCAAACATTCCCATTCTACGTTGAGTTTCTTTTTCCGCATCATTCGGCAGAGTTCCAGAACTCTCGATTTATTAACGGTAAAGGTGTCATCTTTGAAATAGATGTTTTGGGTGTGGAACCGGTCGATCAAATACTCGATCTCAGCGATCACGTTAGGAATGGAGCGGTTTCTTACTCTCCGCTCCCAGAGACTCGAGCAAAAGGTGCAGTTAAAAGGACACCCCCGGCTGGCCATGATCATACTCAGATCGTCAGGTCTATAGGTGTCTAATTTGAAAAGGGATTCACGGTCGGGAAAGGGGAGAGAATCGATATCTGAAATAAGCGGCCTGGGAGGAGTCAATACGATCTCATTGTGACTGTTCTGGTAGGCTAATCCGGGAATATCGGAAATTTCTTTTGTCTTTTTTTCCAAAGCATCGATAAGTTCAAGAAAAGTTACCTCGCCTTCTCCGATCACGACGTAATCGGCCTCAATGTTCTTGATAGAAGAACGGAAGAGAACGGAAGGATGAGGCCCGCCGAGGACTATCGGTATATCAGGAAAGATTTGTTTGGCTATTTTTGAGATCTGCTGCACGGCTCCTATTTTTGTGGACATGAAGGTTATTCCAATGAGATCAGGTCCATAATCCCGGATAACTTTTTCTATTTCTTTCCAGATAGGGTGATCCTGATTTTTAATCCCTTCCAGATATTTGGGGAAAACATCCAACAGATCTGAAGATGTCATTGAAACCGGTTGTTCCCCATGGTCTGCATCATAGATCAGGACATCATGCCCTTTTTTCTTAATGTATCCGGCTATGGAGGCCAAGCCGAAGGGATAAAAATAACGATAGAATCCCATGAAACGGTGAAATGGAGGCTCGATCAGTAATATTTTCATCTTTATCTACTATGTTAATGGATTCTGCCCGATCTTTACCGGACAACTATTCGAAAAAATAAGGAATATTATGCCATGTCAGGAACTTATAATTCAAGTTAAATCTAAAATTTGGTAACCAGATGGGGGACTTATCAGAGCTGCTTACCGATAGGGCCTTCAATATTATCCCAATCCACGGCAGAAATACCATACTCATAGGATTGGGCATCTTGGTAACTCGGGAGATTCCTGTCTAATAAAATCAGGTAGGATGCCTCTACTTCTTTAATCAACTGGAAAAGTTCATCTGGTTCACCTTTTCGTTTTCTATAAATCCGGTAATTGGTTATGGTAAAGAGATTTCTGTTGCTGGGATTTTCTTTCCAGATAACACGGTTGATATACTCCTCATAAAGAAAAGCTTTATTAACTAAAGTATCTACTTTGATTTCTTCAGGAGGGTAAGGATCACTGATGACGGGTACTGCTGAGTCAGAAAGAGGGCCTTCCAGATTATCACTGTTTACAGCACTGACCGCATAGATATAATTTACCTCAGGATCGATATCGTTATCAGAATAATTATCCTCAGGATACAGGATTGTCTTTATGGTCTGGAATTCATCTTCACCCGCTAGTTTGCGGTAGATCCGGTAAAAAATAATGTCCATCAACCCGTTATTTTTGGGATTATTCTTCCATTCCAGGACAATTCTTTTGTCCCGTCTATATAACTCAGCAATTAGAGAAATTGGGGGATAGGGATCTCCAACAACAGGGGTCACAGGAGAAGACAAAACGCTTTCAAAGTCATTACTGCTTACTGAACTCATAGCGTAGATATAGTTTTTGTCAAGCGATATATTCTCATCGATATAATCGAATATCGCTGCAGATGTAGTTTTGATCAGATCAAAAGTGGCTTGCCCTTGTATTTTCCTGTAAATTTTATAGTGTTTAACATTAACATCGGGCGTGTTCTGTGGATTTTTTTCCCAGCTTAGATGGATCGATTGTTCTCGCATCAAAATTTTGGCTTGAATATTGACAGGCGGAAAAGGGTCGGCAGATTCCGGATAGGCCGGTTCTGACAGGGCACTTGCGACTCCATCGGAATTGACGCTGGCTAATGAATAGACATAGGATTTGCCAGGGATCAGATTTGTGTCGCTGTAATTGTAAGCAGATGCATCTACCGTACCTATGTGAGAGAACTCATCAATATTATTGGCCTTCCGGTAGATCCGGTAAAATGCGATTCTGCTGTCATGAGTGATTCTGGGGTCATCCTCCCAAGTAAGGTTTGTTTCTGCCCCACCTGTGCTGGTCTTAGCTTTTATCTTGACTGGAGGGAAAGGGATCTGTTTGATCTTAGCATACCAGGTTTCTGCCATAAACTGATAACCTTTATCGTTGGGATGAAGGTTATCTGTGGATATCAGTGATTCATATCCTCCACTGGAAGCCGGGTAATCATAGAAATTTTGAAAGTTTTCTACCAGGATCAGGGGATGATCTGTGGCTAAAATGCGGATCTTCTCATTTAGTAAAAGGGTTCTTTCTTCGGCGATCGCTGTCCAGCGGCTCCTGGCCCGGGGGATAATTGTAGAGATCAAGGGGATCACTCCGAAGTTCAGACATTTTTTTGCCATTTCTTTAAGGTTGAATGCGGTTGCATCCAGAGAGTAAGATTCGTTACTGACGTCATTGGTGCCTTCCATTAAGAGCAAATAAAGAGCGAGGTCAGTGGTAATCACATTAAAAACACGGCCCACGGCTTCCCATGTGGCTTCCGCCGGAACTCCTCGATTATATACGTTGGGTGTCTTAAAGGTATCGGGAAGAAGCTTTAAAAGCCGGGGCGGGTAGCCTCTTTCTTTGGCATCACCATTGTCCCATCCATAAGTGATGCTGTCGCCAAAGGCAATGAATTCATCTGGTTGCAGGTGTAAAGGCGGTTGTATTTGCTGGACATAGTTTTCCTGATGAAGATCGATAATGTCACCGGTTCCGGGAATAAAGGAGGTCAAATAGATGACTCCTTCTTTTTCCCAGGAAATCAGCATCTTATCTGAGCTGGAGAAAAGGAAGGGACGATTATTTCTGCCCTGTTGAACGAAGATATTCTCAAGCTGCCATTTCCCTGCTGCTTTATGTGCGACGAGGATTTCTTTACGGTCACCAATTGTTTGACTCCAGGCGATAACCGGGTAGGAATGCAGGAAAAAAGCTAAGGTCGGTTCTCCGTCTGAAAGATGCCGGTTTTGTGTGATCTTTTCTTTTGGTGTCCACTTTTGGCCATTCCAGGAGCGCAGATAGATCTCATAGTCTTCCCCATCGTATCCGCTCCAGACGACCCAGGGATAGTCATTTGGCCCAAGAGCAGCCGAGGGGAAAAAACTTGGGACATCGGGATCAGTTGAAATAGAAAAAGGTTTAGACCAGACATAACCATCATAAAATGAGCCTAAGATTTCATCGAGGCCAGTGCGCTTTCCGACCCAGAAAGCCCA
>CAZLBV010000059.1:0-10006 GCA_964557845.1 uncultured Eubacteriales bacterium
AAAATGCACCGGGATATGCCAGGTTTCGGGATTATCTTTTAACTTTTCCATTACAGTCCATCCATCGATTCCCGGTAATGTAATATCCAGGATTATCGCACTGGGTTTGAATTGGTTGGCCATAACCAGTCCCTGTTCTCCATCTTCTGCGATCAGACATTTGAATTCATGTTCATGGGCCAGGTCATAGAGGATTTTTGCGAACTTCATGTCATCTTCTATAATCAGAATAGATTTATCCCGGGAAGATATGTTTTTTCTATCATCTATGAGATAAATGTCTGCCGGAGAGGTTATCTGTTCAAATTCAGCTTCTGGTTTTCCTGGGGATAAATATAAGGATGAGATTTCTTCATTTGATTTGAGGTTAGAAGAGGCTGGTGAAAAGATTTCGGATTGAGTTTCTTTGATGGGATTGTGTTCTTCGGGGAGATATAAAGTGAATGTACTCCCTATCCCGACTTCGCTTTCGAGCTGGATTTCTCCCCCGAGAAGTTTTGCCAATTCCCGAGAGATGGATAATCCCAGCCCGGTTCCTCCATATTTCCGGCTGGTGGAACCGTCCTCTTGTTGGAAAGCTTCGAAAATTATTTTCTGTTTTTCTTTGGCAATACCTTTGCCGGTATCAGCCACAGAGATGGCAATGGTTTTATCTGGATCGAGACCGCTTTTTGTCAGGTCTATGCCTTTTCTGGGACGGTGTATAGTGATGGTGATCCCGCCCTTTTCTGTGAATTTGACGGCATTGGAAATAAAATTCTTGATGATCTGATCCAGCCTCTGCTGATCTGAAGAGATGCTTTCACACAGATCATCATCGGTTTTAACCCCAAAAGAAAGTTTTTTGTCCTGAGCCAGATGTTCAAAATTTCTTTTGATGCTTTTAGCTAAGCTTTTCAAATTGATCTTTTCAATATTTAGTTCGATCTTACCTGATTCTACCTTGGATAAATCCAAAATTTCGTTGATCAATTCCAGGAGGTCGGTTCCCGCTGAATGAATGGTATGGACATATTCTTTTTGTTTTTCTGTCAGATTTTTGTTTTTGTTCTCCCCCAGAAGTTTGGATAGAATCAATAAACTGTTCAGCGGTGTGCGCAGCTCATGAGACATATTGGATAGAAATTCTGACTTGTATTTACTGGTCAATTCCAGATCTTTAGCCTTTTCTTCCAGTTTGATCTTAGTGTTTTCCAGATCTGTGTTCTTTAGTCGGATTTCCTCTTTTTGTTTTTCTAATGTCTGAGTTTTTTCTTCCAGCTCCTCGTTGGTCTGCTGAAGCTCTTCCTGCTGAATTTGGAGTTTCGCCTCTGAGTCTTTCAGGATCTTTGCCTGTTCTTCCAGTTCTTCATTGATCTGCCGTAGTTCTTCTTGCTGGCTCTGGAGTTCCTCTGCCTGCTGCTGAGTTTTATCCAAAAGTTCTTTCATCTGAACCCGGGATTGAGCCGAGGCAAAACCTATAGCCACGTTTTCGGTCACCTCATTAAGGAAGTCCATATGTCTTTTGGAAAATTTATCCAGTGATCCCAATTCGATGATCCCTTTAACCTCTCCTTCATAAATAAAAGGATAGACCAGGATATTTTTGGGAGGGGTGTTTCCCAGGGCAGAATTGATATGAATATAATCATCAGGCACATCAGTAAGCAGGATCGGCTGTTTTTCCAAGGCAGCCTGACCGACGATCCCTTCTCCCATTTTGAAATGATTGGATATGTTCTTCCGGGTAGTGAAGGCAAAGCTGCCTACTTGGCTGAAGACCTGTTCATCCTTGCTTCCATTGGACAAATAAACAGCGCCTATCTGGGCATTCAAATATTTCGCCAGATAACTGATAACGTTTTGTGCCAGCTGTAGGGGATCCTGGATGCCCCGCATTTTATTGTTCAGTTCGGTTTGTCCAGTTTTTGACCAGTTGTTTGCTTCGATCTCTTTAGAATTGCTCGATAGATTAGATTTCATGATCGAAAGAGCATTGCCAAGAGTATCTTCTTTACTCCTGATGGTTATCGGGACATCGTAATCTCCGTTTCCTATAGCGCTGGCCGCGTGGGCCAGTTCTTTATTTGATTCGATCAAAGTCTCGAAAACATCGGATAATTCACCTATCTCATCCTCACTTTGGATATTGATTTTTAAGTCACTGTTTCCCTTAGCCAATTCTTGTGCCAATTTAACCAATTCATTAAGCGGTTTGGTCGTAGATCGTATCAGTAATAAAGAGGCCCATCCCAGTAAGGAAATACAGATTAGGGCGATCCCTATATTCACCAGAATAGAAATGTTTTGATTCCTTTCTGTGATAGAAAAGGCCTCTAAAATATTTTTTTTCCTTTGTTCTATTGAAGATTCCAGTCTATTGATAAGTGAATTATACTGGGAGGTCATGGATTCTATTTTGGCGGTTAGATCATCTGTAAAAGTCCCTTCGATCATTTGTTGAGAGACTTGTCTGGCTATAGGATAATAAGCTAAAAAAATATTTTCCAATTCATCCAGATCAGCAATAGCTGAAGGTATCCTCTCTTTACTTGAATTTGTGGTTGCTAGAAAGGAATCTCTGAAGGAATCATTCTCAGCCAACTTGTCTAAGTCTTCACTTTGAACTGCATTTTGAAATCCGGATTGGACATTGGTTAGGATTTCTTTAAGACCCCAATTTGTTTCCAGGGTGGGATAGTAGATCTCCTCAATATTTGAAACCAGCGATTTATTTTTTGTCCCCAGGAACCAGGAAACAAACAGAATCACAAAGAGTGCAATGATCGCCAAAATAGGTAAAGTTATGATCTTATACCGGAAACGCATGTTGATGAATTTATTCACCAGAACTCCCTTTTTCTTTTCTTTCTTCATAGAAAAAACTCCTGTAAATATACGACAACCTTGTTTTCAAACAGGGGAAAAAACCATTTAGTCATTTTAACGGCCGATTTCTTTTAGTTTTTTGGCATCCAATTGGAAAGAACTATCCTTCCGTCTGCTGTTCGCTCGTCTTTGGGTATTTGTTCTCGGTTTAGAAGATTGGCTGAATTATATTTCCATATTTTTAAGATAAAGCACATCCCTTGTTTTCCAGTGCTCTATCCTTTTTTACTCCTCTATGTATTTAAATTAATCTTAATTATAGAAAAACAATAAAAAGATTGAATCGCCTATTCCGGTGAAATTGAATTTCAGATGGGGGTGAGATGGGGGTGATAAATCTATACTCCTTAATGAATTAATTTAGTAATAAAAAAAAACAGTGGGAAGGAATATGCAAAATAAGTTATTTTTCCTGGGAAAAATCTCCGTTTTTTCAGAAACATGTGTCAAAACTCGATCAAGCTGGCATCACCCCTTAAATGGGTTTTAGAAAAAATAAGGCTTTTTTTGTAGGAGAATGGCTTACAAATAATCTCGGCTGTTAAGGAATTTTTTATTGTGCGATCAGGAGTTATTATTTTCGAGCTAATTTTTTGTGTCTTTGGCTTCGGGATGAAGGCAGTCCTCAATAGCTGATATGATACGTTCATTTTCAAAAGGTTTAAGGATAAAATCACAGGCTCCGGCATCAATGACTTCTTTTAAGGCATTCCTCTGATCGATCACAGAGATCATTATAACCTTGGCATCTTTGTCATGGTCTAAAATGTTTTTTAAAGCTTGAATTCCATTGACTTGGGGCATGACAATATCCATGGTAACCAGATCCGGTTTTAGCTTTTTGTACAGCTCCAGCGCTTCCTGGCCATTGGACGCCTCACCTACAACATCATAACCGTTGATTATGAGAATATTTTTTAAGATCCGTCGCATGATTGAGGCATCATCTACGATAAGAATTCTTGCTTTCATTTTTTTCCTCTAAATTGGATTGTAAACCTGAAGAAAGCTTTGAGTGTGAGGAATAAGAAACATCTCACATTCGATCTGGACTTTGACCACTAAGAATTTGGCTTGAACCAGCCAGACCGAATCTTCCTGTTCGGCGCCTTCAAAGATAAAGTTTGAAAAGATCCCGCCTAGAAAATCGTTAAAGACAATTGGTACAGTAGGCATAACGGAGATATTAAAGTCTTTGGAAAACGAGTTGGAAATACATCCGGAGAGGATATTGCCTACTTCCTGAATGGCACTTTCAGATACTGCATCTGATTTATTGGTAGTTCCCAATTTATTGCGCAGCATAAGGTCGGTTAAGGTCAAAGCATCCTTAGCGCTTACGACAAAAAGAAATTTACACCGGATATCTCCTCCTAGATCAAGCATGCATCCAATGACTTCCTTATCTCCTTCTGCCATCATTCTTTCTGTCGCCTGAGAAATATCCACAGCAGAAATGGATTCAAGTTCGATTCTTGACCCGGCTCTTAAAGTTTTTGATAAAACCTGAGACGCCCTGTCAATACTCTGTTTTACCACCATTTCAATGAATCTGTTTATTTCCATTAATTTATCGCCTTTTTTCTATCTCATTAAAACTGTTCTTCTTTTTGGCCGAAAACACGGCAGGTGACGATTCCTGTAGAGATATCAAATTCTATCTTATAACCATGTTCACCGCCCACTTTTTCATTCAAAACCTGAATCCCATTAATTTTGAGGATCTCTTTTACCTTGTCGGCATTTTTTTGGCCGATATCATAGGCTGCTTCGCTCTTCATCTTGGCACCGCCAAAAATTTTAGCTATCAGATCTGTACTCATTATGTTGTGCTCAGCCTTCATAACCTGGAGAATCTCCTTGATACCTGTATCTGCGTATTTCGATGGTTTCCCTGGTTTTTTATTTGGCGCTGAAGGAAGCATGATGTGGAGTAGTCCTCCGATTTTTTTAGTTTCATCGTATAAACAAATACCGACACAGCAACCCAGGACTGTTTCAATGATATGCCCATCGGTAGAGATTTTGTAATCACCGACACCGACTGCAAGGGTATTGGTTCTAAATTTATGCTTGTCCATGTTAATGAGGGATAGGATTTGCTCGCATAATTATTATTAGCTTTAACGGTTCATGAAAATTTCTCTTCCATAAACTTATTCATAAAAAATGGTGATGTCAAACTTTTTTTTAAATAGAAGTTTCCCCTTTAAACATATCCTTTTCCGTTTTCTGTTTCGTGATTCATAAGAATGGAAAATTTTCAGTTATTAAATACTATTGATTCAAGCTTAGGGTTTTGTTAATCTGAATAAATCCAATAAATAGAGAAAAAGTGAAAGCAAACTATATGCATTTTTGCCGGTTTCTTATTACAGGATTGGTCCTGATCTTACTCCAGGGAGAATTTGCCTTACTGGTGGGAGAGGAGATCAAAGCAGAATTTGAAAAAAATAAAACCAATTGGTCGGTTTTGCCCTTTTTTTTCTATTCTCCTGAAACGAGTTTGGCTATTGGTGGAGGCGGAGGAATTTTTTTCCGGCCCTTTGGCGCCGAGATATCTGATAGACCTTCCAGTTTTCGGTTTGTCGCCTATTATACCCTGAAGAAACAGTGGCAGTTTGAATTCGCTCCTGAGATATATTTTAAAGATGGTATTTATAGGGTCGAAGGAAATCTGTTCTTTAATAAATTTGTGGATAAATTTTATGGGATTGGAAATAATACACTTCTATCCGATGAGGAAAATTATACCTCAAAAAGCTTCAGGTACTTCATCCGGCTCTATCGAAAGATGATCGGCTATTTTTACCTGGCTGTCCAGCATGAATATCATCATTACAGATTGACAGATAAAGAGGCGGGGAGTTTATTAGAATCCGGCCTTGTCTCCGGAAGTCTGCCAACTGATTTTTCCGGGATTTCTTTGTTTTCCTTCTGGGATTCAAGGGATAATATTTTGTTTCCAGAAAAAGGAAGCTTCTATGAAGCATCCGTAGGATTATTTCGGAAAGGATTTGGTTCTGATTTTGATTGTATCATTTATAATCTTAATTTAAGGAAATATTTCCCGGTATTCACTTCCCGTATTTTGGCTCTGCAGCTATACTTACGTTTTATTGAAGGGGACTCTCCTTTTCAGTGGTATTCTTACTTTGGAGGAGAATCCTATATGAGGGGGTATTATAAAGGCCGGTACCGGGATAAACAAACAGCGTTCGTTCAAGTGGAATATAGGACTTCTCTGTGGAAGCGGTTGGGGGCGGCGGTTTTTTGTGGGGTTGGCGAGGTTATGGAAAAATTAAGCGGTTTTTCGTTTGATCGGCTGCGGGCTTCTTGGGGGATTGGCCTGCGTTTTAAGCTTATTCCTGAGGAGCATCTTAATCTTCGGTTCGATTTGGGCTTTGGCCACGATATGTCGGGTTTTTATGTCACTGTCACTGAAGCCTTCTGATCCGGATTTCCGAATTATCAATAAAATAGGCCGATCCATATTTTGGATAATTTAAGTGAAAGAATTTAAGTTATTCTTTGATTACCTTATACATCCATCAACTTGGAATTATAAGTCATTCGAAAAAAACTATTAATACCGGCTCATCTAGAATATTCAAACAGAGTCCTTATTTTATTATAGATTTAACTTTAACAATTTATTTTGTTAGTATGGGAGCTTAATTTTTTGGAGGTGCGTTGTCGTGAAAGCCATTATATTTGATATGGATGGATTGATGATCGATAGCGAGCGTCTGTATTTTGAGGCACAAAGGGAGATCGGCCGCCGCTTTAAACTCCAGGTTAAAGATGAACTTCTCTGGAAATTAATGGGAAGAAAACCTCTGGAAAGCCTAAAGATATTTGTTAATGAGCTGAACCTGCCGCTAAGCCCGGAACAGGCAAAGGATTTACGGGATGAGATCATGCGGCTAAAAATGAGCAAGGATCTGAAGCCCATGCCTGGTTTATATCATATTCTTAATTCATTACTGGGTAAGGTGAGGTTAGCCGTATCTACTGGAGCTGAGCAGGAATTCCTCGATATTGCTCTGGATAATCTTGGTATCAGGGATAAATTTTCTGTACTGCAGTCTTCGGATGAAATAAAAAATGGAAAACCGGATCCAGAGATATTTTTGGTCACTTGTACTAGATTGGGTGTGGCTCCGGAGGAGAGCATTATTTTAGAGGATTCCGAAAATGGGGTAAAAGCTGGGAAAAATGCAGGCTGCTATGTGATCGCAGTTCCCAGTGATTATACCCGGACCCATGATTTCAAACCGGCTGATTTTATTGCACGAGATCTTTTTGAGGCGTCACAGCATATTCAAGAGAACTTTATATTAAAAAATGGCGTTCAGCCCGGATGATATAATCTGATCTGCAATTTCAGTAGATCCACCCATCTCTCAATTAACTCATCCACATTAAAGATATTTCTCTTTCCAGATTGCGAAAACGAGCAAAGCCCAGAGTTGGTGGCTGAAATTGGCCTTTTCTTTGAGATGAAGATCGATCATCTTTTGTATATAAGGGAAGTGAAAATAACCTTCTTCAGAGATCCTTTTTTCGTTCAGATAAACAAACATAAGGTCTTTGAGATCTGTCCGGAGCCATTGTTTGATGGGGATTGAGAATCCTTCTTTTTTCCGATAGATGTTTTCTTTAGGAAGAAGGCGTTCCATGGTTTTTTTAAACAGCCATTTGGTAGTGAACCCTTTTATTTTAAGATGACCAGGGAGACTGAAGATGAATTCCACGACCTTATGATCTATCAAGGGAACTCTGGTCTCCAGTGAAGCTGCCATACTCATCCGGTCCACTTTGACCAGGATATCATCCGCTAGATAGGAGTTTAGATCAAGAAAAAGCTCCCTGTTGATCTTATCATAGGACTGCATTTCTTGAAAAAACGAAAAAAAAGGTTTTTTAAGATTAAGATTTTCATTCCCTAGGCATTCATCGAGAAAATATTTTGTGTAAAACTGCTGTTTGGTCTCATTGGTGAGGAACATCATCCAGCGAAAATGCCTTAGAGAAGAATCGTGGTCCATTCCTTGGAAAAAACGCTGGATTTTGTTCCACGCTCCCTTTTTTTTGGGAGAAGGAGGGAAAAGATTAATAATGGCACTGGCAGGTTTGGCTGCCCAGGTTATAAAAGGAAGTCGGGCGAATTTTTGGGCTTGATAATGCTCATATCCTCCGAATATTTCATCTCCCCCATCACCGGAGAGAATGACAGTTACATATTTGCGAGCCATCTTTGATACCAGATAGGTGGGGAAAATGGAAAAATCGCCGAAGGGCTCATCTAAATGATGAATAAGCTTTTCAGTCAGATCCAATGCATCTGGCTGGATGGTGAATTCTTCATGGGTGGTTTCAAATCTATCTGCGATCCTGCGGGCGTGGGGAGTTTCATTATAGGTACGGTCCTCGAATCCAATAGAAAATGTACGGATAGGGGATGCGCCTAATTCTTTCATCAAACCCACGATACAGGACGAATCAATCCCTCCGCTTAGGAAGGCTCCCAAGGGGACATCGCTTATCAAGCGCAGGTTTACAGATTCTTTGAGCAGTTCGTATAGCTGGTCCGAGTAATATTCTATGTTTTTTTTGGTTATTATTTCTTTTTCTGCCGGGCTTACCTTCCAGTATCGCTTGATATCGATCGTTCCTTTCTGATAGGTAAGAGTGTGAGCCGCGGGCAGTTTGTAAATGCCCTTGAATATCGAATAGGGAGCAGGTATATATTCCAGGGTCAAAAAAAGATCCAGTGCCATTGGGTCGATCTGGCGTTTAACATCAGGGTGACAGAGGATCGCTTTCAACTCTGATCCGAAAACCAGGGATTTATCCGGGAGAAGGGTGTAATAAAGAGGTTTAATTCCCAGGCGGTCCCGGGCGATAAACAGGGTTTTCTGGATCTTGTCCCAAATTGCGAAAGCGAACATGCCCCGATATTTATCCACACAACGTTCTCCCCATTCTTCATAGCTGTGGGCGATAACCTCAGTGTCGGTTCTAGTTTTAAAGGAGTGCCTCCTGGTTTTCAGTTCTTTCCTCAGCTGGAGGAAATTGTAGATCTCTCCATTCTGGACGACCCAAATATTTTTGTTCTCATTGGAGAGAGGCTGGTGTCCTCCTATAACGTCGATGATACTTAAACGTCTGGCTCCAAGAGCAATCCCATCATCAATATAAACACCTTCATCATCTGGGCCGCGGTGAATGAGTGTACGGCACATGGAATTGATCAGATCAAGGGAAGGCTGCTTTTGATTATCAGAGAACGCCAGGCCGCAGATTCCGCACATTATTCCGGCATCTCATCCGTTATCGGTTCCAGTTCAAACCAGACTCCTAAATATCTCCTTTCTGTAGAGAATTCTTCTTCATAAAAAGGAATAGATCCCTTGGAGGCTTTGATTCGGATTTTATAGAGATGAACCCATTCGCTGAGTTTAAAGGCGCCTTTGATATCAAAGGTTAGAGTCCCCCGTTGAAGTTTTCCAAGGACGATATCTTTTTTCTGGCGGCCGACCTTGACTGTGATCTTGTTTTCCCGGCGGGGATTGTTTCTTAGATGAAAAACAATTTTTTTAACCGGATAGTAGGTCTTCAAGATCATTTCCGCTTCACGGGTCCCGCGCGTAAAAAAACCGTTGCTTTCCTCTATAGAACTAGTACGTGGATGAAAATTGTCATCCAGAAAATGCAGCCAGCTGTATTTTGTCCCGATCGTCTGACGCCAACCGGCTGTGTTGGTATTAGTAGGCAGGTTGTTGATCAAAGTCATCTCAACCGGCAGCATTTTAAAGGGCATTTTCTTGGCATGGGTGGCCGGGTAATGGGAGTGCTGAAGAGGGCTGATAAGAATCGGAGCAATGAAAATGGATGCCGCGATCCAGCACCCGACAGATTCCTTGAGGTCTCTCTTTAATCCGGGCAGGAAGATGGCCAAAGGATAAATGTGGAGAAAATAGCGGTTGGCCAGGGCGCCACCTCCTCCGGCATAATTGTCCGGCATCAGGAAAATATAGATCAGGATCTCTGCACCGAGGGAAGCAAACAGCAGCCACTGATAGAGACGTTTTTTGCGGAAAAAGAACAGAATAAGGGCCAGCAGCGCTGGAAA
>CAZLBV010000060.1:0-5213 GCA_964557845.1 uncultured Eubacteriales bacterium
CTAAAGGACCTTCATAATAAAGGATTCATCGGAGAAGTGGTTGATGACTGAACTGCATGACACTCAAAAAACTGAAAAAACTCCCGAAAATTCAAATAATGTCATCGATTTACCAGAAGGAATTCCCTTTTTAAATACTTTTTATCTCTATATCACCAACGGCTGCAACCTTAACTGCCGACACTGCTGGATCACACCTCATTTCATTAACGGAAAACCTTCTCCAGGTGAATGTTTAGATCTGGATTTATTAAAAATCGCCGTGAAACAAGGAAAAACCTTGGGATTAAGCCAGGCTAAACTGACCGGAGGCGAGCCTGTACTTCATCCGCAATTCGTTGAGATTGTTGATTTTCTCAGTAAAGAAAACATAAGGATTAACATGGAGACCAATGCCACTCTTGTTACAGCTGGCTTAGCCAAACACTTGAAAAATAATACCACTATGTGGTTCGTATCCACTAGCCTGGACAGCCCCAATGCTGAAAACCACGATTATTTCAGAGGTGTTCAAGGCGCTTTTAAGGCGGCGTTAAAAGGAACCGAACATCTGATTAATGCCGGTTACCGGCCGCAGGTAATCATGTCTCCTCATCGGGGAAATGTCCATGAGGTAGAGGACCTGGTCAAACTAGCTGTTAAAATAGGAGCCGGATCGGTGAAATTTAATCCGGTCACTCCTACAGGCCGGGGAAAAACAATGAATAAAAAGGGAGAAACAATGGATTTTGATGAAACCATGGATCTGGTACATTTTATCAGAGGTGAGCTTCAGGAGAAGTATAAGATTAAGTTGATCATTTCAATTCCACCGGCTCTTTCTACCATTAAAGAGTTATTAAAAGAAAAAAATCTGGGGGGAGAATGCCATGTATTGAATATCTTAGGTATACTGGGAAACGGAGACATGGCCCTGTGCGGTATTGGACGGAATATCCCGGAGTTGTGCTTCGGAAATCTGGGTAAAGACGATTTAAGAGAAGTATGGATATCGCATCCAACTCTAGTTCAATTACGGCAGGATCTGAAGAGGAAATTTCCGGGAATCTGTGGTGACTGCATCCATGCCAAGCGATGCCTAACCCACTGTGTGGCCATGAATTATGAGCAGTATGGAAAATTGGTTCATCCAAATTTTCTCTGTGACGAAGCAGAAAAGAGAGGGATTTTCCCAGAAACCAGAAAAAAAAGTTATACCAATAATTTTTATAAAAATGAAAGAACTAACAAAATTTCGGACATCTAAAAAAAACAGAGGTATGTATCTTCATGCAGCTTCAATAAAAATAAAAGGAAAGGCCCTTTTATTTCTCGGCCATTCTAGTTCAGGCAAGAGTACCATCAGCCGCCTGTTATCCAAACAATACCCCTTAATAGCCGATGATAAGGTCTGGATTGAACTAAATAAAAATGGGAAATGGATAGTCTGTGAAGGAGAAGACTTTTTATTACCAATAAAACCAGCAGCCAGCCCTAATGGAAGGAAAAAAAAATATCCGCTGCTTGCTGTTCTGCGCATCTTCAAATCCAATAAATCGGGTATAAAATCTGTTATACCACTGGAAACCTGCAGATATATTATGGATGCAGTCTTTGAAATAGACATTCAAAGGAAACAAAGTGATTTAAAGATTATAAAAAAGTGGTTTTCCCTGGCAGCAGAAATTTCAAGAAAAATTTCTGGCTGGGAATTGACTTTTAAAAAAGATATGAGTATTATTAATTTAATTTATGAAAAATTTGATCAGAAATTTGAATAAAAGGGATTAAAAGAGGAGAATTCAATGGAAAAAATTAAATATGAAAAGCCAGTGAGCCTTAATGCCGGAGAAGTGGCTTCTGTATTGGGCTTAAACTGCAGCACTGGAACTGATGCCATAGATATATGTCAATATGGTAGTTCTGCAGACAAAGGATGTTCAACAGGAGATGATCCAGCGGTGATTGAATACTGTCCAACTGGAAGCGTTGCTACTTCCAACTGTTATCCAACTAGTGGTACGGCTGGCCATTCGTGTTATACAGGATCAGTCCCAGGCTGGTAAATTAGTTTACACTCAAAATGAAATACTCATATAAGGGTATGAGTATGAAAAGAACTTTAAAAAATGGCGATTTCTTATTAATTGAATATTGCCCAACAGAAAACTTTTATAGAGGCGATATTATTGCTTATAGAGACGAAATAAAACCCAAGTTAAATAGAATAATTAGTCACCGAATTGTTAATATCAAAGGGGAAAAATTTTTTACCAAGGGTGATAACAATAAGAATCCCGATATGATTTCAGTTAATACAAATAATTTAATCGGGAAAGTAATTGCTTATGAACGAAATGGCAAATTCCACCGGGTTATTGGAGGAATGCCCGGGCTGATTAAAGCCAGAATATGGTATTTTTTTTGTCACAGTGGTTATTTATTTTTTACAAAAATAAAATGGATATTATCAGCGAAAATAATTAGTGAAAGTATAAACAGATTTTGGGAGCATCGAATCCAAAAAATAAAAGTAAATACCAAAGAGGGTCCGGTTATTAAATGGATTTATCGTAACCGAACTCTTGCCCAACAGCTTCCAAACAATACACTCCAGAGATCATCGTTATTAGCCCATATTTTGATTGAAACGAAGAAGATAGAAGTCAGGAGTCAGGAGCCAGAAGACAAAAAACCAGAAGATAGAAGATAGAAGGAAAAGCTTAAAATAGTATACCCAGAAGTCAGGAGCCAGTAGTCAGAAGAAAATCAAAAGCACGAACACCAAATGTCGAATCATTCCTCATTTACCCATCAACCCATTCACCCATTCACACATCCTCCCATCCGCTCATCTACTCTAAGTAATCAGCCTAGCTGATGATCTAGTCTAATAATTCAAATTCAAAGCCATGAGCTTAAGTTCCGTCATCTCGTCAATTGCATATTTTAGGCCTTCGCGGCCGAAGCCGGATTCCTTGACGCCTCCGTAGGGCATGTGATCGATGCGGAAGGTGGGGATATCGTTTACGATCACGCCTCCCACATCCAGCACCTCGTAGGCTTGAAAGGCTTTCTTAAGGTCATTTGTGAAAACCCCTGCCTGAAGTCCGTAGATCGAGTCATTGACGCTGTTAAGAGCGTCACGAAAATCAGAATAGCGGTAGACCACTGCCACCGGAGCAAAAGCTTCCAGACGTGAGATGCGAAGATGGTGATCCACATTTTCCAGGATGGTCGGAGGGACCATAGATCCATTACGCTTCCTTCCACAGAGGACCTTAGCCTTATTTTCTAAAGCCTCATTTATCCATTCCTCGGTCTGCTTGGCCGCATCTTCATTGATCATAGGGCCGATGTCGGTATCTTCGAACAAATGATTACCCATTTTAAGCTTTCCGGCAGCCGCCACAAAATCAGATAAAAATTGATCATATATCTTTTCATGGAGATAAACTCTCTGGATGGCGATACACACCTGACCGGAATAGGAGAAAGAACCCAGAACCGTTCGGTCTAAAGCGTAGTTTAAATCTGCGTCCGGTTCGATGATTACAGCCGCATTACCACCCAGCTCCAATGTGATCCTTTTTTTGTAGGCTCTTTTTTTAAGTTCCCAGCCGATCGCAGGACTTCCAGTAAAGGTTATTTTTTTCACCCGTTCATCATCGATGAGAACATCGGCGGCTTTGTAACCGCAGGGAACGACATTGACGCCTCCCGGCGGAAGATCTGTTTCTTTGATTATTTCACCTAAAAGCAGGGATGTGGTAGCCACCTGGGATGCCGGCCGGAGGATGATCGGATTTCCAGAAGCAATAGCGGGTGCGACCTTATGGGCGACCAGATTTATAGGGAAATTAAAAGGGGTTATGCCAGCCACCACACCGATTGGGAAACGCCTCACAAAACCCCACCGCTCTTTGGTCTGGGGGCTTAGATCCAGAGGGATGATCTCGCCGTTTATTCTTTTGGCTTCTTCTGATGCGATTTTAAAGGTATCAACCGCCCGGGAAACCTCAACCCGGGACGACCTGATCGGTTTTCCCGCGCATAAGGCAATAGATTCAGCCAGTTCTTCCTTCCGCTTTTCAATGGTATCAGATATTTTTTCCAGAATGACGGATCGTTCATGGCTGGAGAGTTTGCGGGTTTTTTCATAGGCTTTATGCGCGGAGGTAACGGCTGACTTCATCTGCGATTCATCTGCAAAATGAACTTTTGCTGCCTCTTTGTCGTCATAGGGCGATTTGATCGTGCGGATCTCACTCCCTTCCTGCCATTTGCCGTCTATCAGTAATTTATATTCTTTCATAATCACGTCTCCTTAGATTTTTTTTAACTTACCACTTCACATTATTTATTAAAACTCTTTTCTTCTCAAGTTTCTTGCAAATGAATGAAAATGTATATGAGTGGATGGGTTGTTAAGTCAATGGGTGGATGAGTATAAAAGTGGATGGGTGGATGAGTCAATGAGTGAATGAGGAGTGCTCCGGGTTTCATACTTTTGGTTCTTCTAACTCCTATCTTCTAACTTCTATATTCTGCTTTTTTTATAAATAGCTCAGGAGTAATATAGCTTTTTTAGCATCGTAGCATCTTGTTCCTGATCCGGGCTCTCACATATAACCATTCCCCTTACATCATAATCCCTAAGCGCCTGGATCCATTCGTCATAACGGAAATCAGATTCTATCAGGTTCAGATGCTTCATTTCGCCTTTGTCGTTGTACATAATGCCGGAGATATGAATATGCATATTGGATAAAGCTCCGCCCCCCAGCTTTTTTTCAATTTTCTTCAGTATCCGCTGGAACTCAAGATAGCTGTTCATTTTTCCTTCCCGGGCATGGATGTGAGAAAAATCAATACAGGGTTGAAGGCCTTCTACATCTCTACAAAGAAAAAGTATTTCCTCAAACGAACCAAATTGGGCTATTTTCCCCATGGTCTCGGGACGCAAAACAACCGGATTTCTCTCTGCTCTGAGTATGGATACCACCTCTTTTATCCCTCGCTTAATGTTATCATAAGCATCTTCTTTAGTTTGCCCTTTTATATAATATCCGGAATGAAAAACCACACTTCTTGCTCCCAAAGTTTTCGCCAGTCTGGCTGAGGTAAGGATTCTTTCCTGACTGGCTAAAAATTTGCCTGTCTCAGGTGAATTAAGATTTATATAGTAGGGAGCATGGACACTAAGAGCTACTTTTAGTTTTTTAGCCTCTTCT
>CAZLBV010000061.1:0-15662 GCA_964557845.1 uncultured Eubacteriales bacterium
CCATTATCCCAGCAAATATCCAGGCGAGATAGTGACCGAAGAACATTCCAAAGGAGGAATATAGACCATAAGATTTTTTTTTGGCATATCTGAAGATAGCCATATCGCTTAGTCCAGCATGCATGGCCAGATTGCAGATCCAGGCAAAAGCAGCTACTTGGGTAAAAGCAATTCGTTCTTTTCCTAAAGGTGGAATACCTGTCCAGATGGAACTATTGGCCAGCGACCAGAAGTCTTTGAGATTTTTTATTTCTCCCAAACCGCTCATCTTGGACAATTCCGGCAGAACTGCCACGGCCCCGCACAAAAACATGAGAAATAACCAGGGTGAACACACGGTTGCGAACTGTGCTAATTTCTTAAAACCTAGTATAGCCAAAACAACCACTACAGCTCCGACCCCAAAGACCACAAAAATAAATCGAACATCGGTAGGATACCAGTTTGTTTGGGCGGATATTCCAAAGGGAACCCGAACGGCCGATGCGGACACAGTGATCATACATCCAGCCAGGATGCAGAAAAGAACCGCATTGCATATGTTGTATATCATGGTAGCCACCGGCCCGGCAATTTTTCTCAAATACCAATAAAGAGTCAGACGGGTTCTAATTGCAATAGGTGTGCATACAAATGTCCAGGTTAATACTGCCAGCAGATTTCCTATCAATAGTCCCAGGAAAATATCGAGTGGCCCTGCCCCCCAGCTTACAAACATAGCGCCGATAACAAATTCGGTTCCGGCAATATGCTCTCCGGCAAATAAGGTAGCAAAGTATCTGCCTGGTTGTAGCTTGTCTTGAGAAATGGGCTCCCGTTCATATTCATAGAGGTGATCTAATCTGGAAGTGAGTTTTTCCATCTTTGCCCTTCTTCGATAGTCTCTTGTTTCCTTGACAGAATATTTTATTACCATATAATCATTTTATTAAAAAATCCATTATTATTCTGAATAAATAGATATACTGAAAGATTCAATTTTACAATGACAGCTAAACGCAACGGCTATATGGGTCAAATTCTCAGCATCGATCTTACGAAATCTAGTTATAGTTCGAATCAGTTTGAGGGTGAAGAACAGAGTCTATTTATGGGAGGACGAGGGCTCGGGATCGGTTTGTTGACCCGCCATTTCTTTTCGTTACAAGATAAATATTCCGATCCTTTCCGGGAAATAGACCCTTTATCTCCGGATAATCCTTTGATATTTGCAGTTTCTCCTATGACTGGAACATTGGTGCCGTCCAGTGCCAGATGCCATTTAAGCTTCAAATCGCCCTTAACTGGAGGAGTGGGGTCGTCAAACAGCGGTGGAAAGTGGGGAGTTGAATTCAAACGCACGGGATACGATGCGTTGGTGGTAACCGGTCGGGCACCACAACCAGTGATCATATTTATAGATAATGGCAAGGTCGTATTTGACACGGAACCTTTAGAAGATCTGGATGATGTGGAGAAGATAACATCTGCCTTAATAGAAAGGTATGGGAAAAAAATAAAAGTTATGACTATCGGGGTGGCAGGGCGTCGGTTATCGCCTATTGCCGCCGTGATCAATGATGGCGGCAGGGCGTTTGGACGAGGCGGGGGAGGTGCTGTATTTGGTTCAAAGAATATAATTGCGATTGCTGTTTCAGGTCAAAAGCATATCGAATGTGCTTTTCCAGAAATGTTGAAGCCGAATAATCTTGCAGGCTCTGTTTTCAAAGCGCTGGTAAAGATCCGAATGGGAAAGCTGACTAAACCCCCAGAACAGTTTGGGATACTTCCTTCCTTGGGGACGAATGGGCTGATGGGGATGCTGGCTCAATATGACGAATTAATCCACAAGAATTTCCAGGATAATGTTCATGATCCAAAAAAATTGGCACGTATAGATGGAGAAGGCCTTGCCGGGCATGATCGTATCCGGGTGAAGCGACGGTCTTGTTTTAATTGTCCCATCGGGTGTACCCGTTATACCCGTATAATCTATGATCCGGAGACCAAGGAGGAAAAAGGGGAGGGGCCTGAATTTGAAACCATTGCCATGTTCGGGGCTAATCTGGATATATATGACTTGATCCCGATCACAAAAGCCAATTATAAGTGCAATCAATACGGTCTCGATACCATATCGATGGGGTCGACCATAGCGGTATTAATGGAGATCTATTCCACGGTCAAATCTGGAGCTAAACAGACAGAAAAAAAGAATTTGTTAACAGAGGATCTGAGATCATTTGTGTCTGATCATGGAGTGCCTGAATTCGGAAATGCAGAATGTTTGGTTCCCTTGGTAGAAGCTGCTGCATTTGGATCAGGGATAGGTAAATATATTGCACAGGGGGCCCTAAAATTAGCAGAACGATATGGTCATCCCGAGATAGCTATGACAGTAAAAGGATTGGAAATTCCCGCGTATGATCCTCGAGCTACCTGGACCCAGGCTCTCTCTTATATGATATCACCCAGGGGAGGGTGTCATCTTGAAGGTGGTTATTCCGCACCTCTGGCTTTTTGTGCCGGATACGGTGAGTTTCCCGGAACAAAATCAGAGGGAGCCGCTTTAGTATCCAGAAACGCATCTTATCACAACTGCGCCTATGATATTATGGGTGTTTGTGCCTTTTCCGGTTTCTCAATAAACCTGGATGAATACGCCAATATGTTAAATGATGTTACCGGTAGTGACTATAAGTCCAGTGATATTGAGACCATTGCCCATAGGACTTTGACCATGGAGAAGATGTTCAATCTTGCTTGCGGGTTTACCAAAAAGGATGACTGGCTGCCTGAGAGATTTTTTTCTCAGCCGATCACAGTAGGCGGAAAAAAAACGGTCTGTGACAGAGAAGAATTCAAAAGGATGCGGAAAGAATACTATGAGGCTTTGGGATGGGATGATGAAGGGGTTCCAAAAAAAGCAACTCTGGACCGTTTAGGCCTACAAAAGTATCGGTATTTAGATAAAAAAAGAGAACAGATATGAGTAATACTTATGCCCCTTCGCAAACAGATAAGATCTACGAGTTGATGCATACGGTTGGACGAGCGATCATGCTTACAAAAGGGAATAACACTCACAGCGGTAATCTCTCCATGCGTGATCCTCAAGACCGGGATGTTTTTTATATAACTTCCTCAGGTTCCCAAAAAGGAATGCTGGTTCCCAGTGATATTGTACCTTTGAAATTTTCAGGTGTGAGCTGGGGGGATGGCCGGGCCTCCACAGAATCAACTATCCATAGAAAAGTGCTTTCCTTGCCCGGAGTAGAGGCAACCATACATGCCCATTACCTGTCGGCGATCTCAATTTCTTTTGATTCCCGGGAATGCCAGAATTATCTGGTCTATGAAGGAAAGCACAACAACCGGGAGGAATATTCGTTTGTTCCTATCGATTGTCTGGGAGCCAGTATATTGCACAAGGTACCGACTGGAGAATATTTGGAGGCCGTTGGATCGATCGAGATGGAAGAGAGAATACCCGAGTACCTTATATCGTACGGAGCGACCATCGTGAAAGGACATGGTCCTTTTGTGCGTGGGAAGAGCTTGGAGGAATGCCTTTTTTTACAGGGATTGGTTGATTCATCTGCAAAATTGCATCAAGCCGCCGGTCTTCGGGGTGTGGATGTGGCCTCTTTGTCTCGCAGGTTGCTGCATGCGGGTGTCGATTCAGTTTATGCCAAAAAACCTAAAGATTTTTCTCAGATCAATTTGGGTCAATATGAAACTAAAGATGAATCCACCATCTCAGCCTTTAAGGACAGGGCTTATTTTAATTACTATCAAGGGATCACTCCTTTTGGGACCGGATCCATGAGCGAAAAGATCACCGAGAGAGAAATGCTTTACTGCCCTTTAGCAGGAGCACCTGAAGGATTAGAGCTAAATATCAGACGGGTTTCTCTAAATGCAGAAAAAAATGATGATTGGGAGCTTCGTTTTCATAAGATTGTTTATAAAGAAACCAGTAATAAGACATGTATGATCACTATGAGCCCCTTGGCTTCAGCAGAAGCCATGGCAGTGATCGCCGAGAGTTATGGAATGGAGGCCTTACTCGACCCTTCATCTGTGACCATTGATTATTCTCACAGAAAGGATCATCCAGTTATTGTTCCTATAGATGCAGAGGCAGTTTATCTAAATCCAAGAGTGGGATTGTGCAACTCCAATGCACCGGATGAAGCAGTTTTGGATATGCTGAGATGGCATAAAGGAGCATGCTTTGTTGCTGGAATGGGTGCGATCGGGATCGGAAAAGTGACGCTTGAACAGGCTGCCCATCATATTGCATCTGGTGAGAGTATCGCAAGGTTTCGTCAGTCAGTGCATATGACACATAAGATCAAGAACGGCCCCCCGATAGAATATTTTGAACCTAAGACCCAGTGAAGATAAAAAAATTGAGATCGGGAAAAATACAAGCCGAAATGCGGATAAGATCGGAATGAAAAAATATGAAATCTGCGTGGATCTAAAACCAATCAGATGAACTTTCTTTTGGAGAGAGATAAAAACAACCGGTTTAACCTTATCGGTGGGATGACATTCGCTGTATTATTAGCGGTTCTTCTCTTTGGTTTTGCCGATCAATCTCTGCTTTCTCCCTTGATCAATCCTCTGCTTATATATTTCTTTAAAAAATACAGATAATGTGATTCCTCTCGGATGGATCTCGTTTTTTTTCACCATGTTTTCTGCTTTTGCTATGATTACCGCCGGAATTTTAGCCGATAAAAAATCAAGGATAAATATCTGTTTTATTGGCTGTCTGCTCTATGCGTCTATTTCTATCCTGACGATCTTGATTCCTGAGGGGAGATTGGGTTATTCATTATTTTTGCTGACCCGTGCTTTGAGCGGCATAGGAATAGGTCTTGTCATTCCTTCTATCTATTCTTTGTTAGGAGATACTATTGATGCAGAGCGGAGGACCATTGGATTCGGTTTCGTTACTGTGGCTATCTTAATGGGGCGGCTTACCGGATTTGGTATTGCAGGAACCTTTCAGCCTAATTGGAGAAACGCCTATTTTATCCTGGGACTGGTAAATCTTTTTCTGGCTTTTTCCCTTTTGCGTATCCGGGAACCGCGACGGGGAATTAAGGAAAAAGAACTTCATGAGGTCTTGTCGGCCGGTGCAGAATATTCATTTAAAATTTCTAAAAATGACATCAAATTTATCCGGTCTAATTACAGCAATCTATGGCTGATTATAAATTTCATAGATGTGTTTCCAGGAGCAATCATTCTTTTTCTTATTTTCAAGTATATGAAGGATATACATAATATGGATACCGGAGATGTTAATACCATAATTCTGGTCGTATTTTTATTCGGAGCCCTGGGAGCTTTGTTCTTCGGTCGGTTGGGAGATCTCTGGTTCCGGAAAAATAAAAGGGCAAAAGTGATCCTTGCCCTAATTTGCAACGGATTGCCCATATTGTTCATGTTTATATTTATACAAACTAATTTCTGGATTCCAGAAAATACTTCATTTTTATCTATGCTGGAAATTCCGGGAGTTATAATAATGATAGCGGCTGTTGCTGGAGCCATGTTTTTAAATCAGGGTGTTACTCCAAATTGGTACAGCACCTTAGCGGACGTAAATCTTCCTGAGCACCGGGGGACTATGGTTTCTATAGCATCTGTAATGGATCTATTAGGACATGCTTTGGGGCCGCTCATAGCCTCTTATATCGCATCTCATTGGGGATTAAGGGCTGCTATGAGATCTGTTATATTGTTTTGGGGTTTGAATATTCTCTTTTGGCTGCCCCTTCTGATCGTGGTAAAAAAGGATTTAGGAAAAATTCATGGGTTATTATTAACCAGAGCCGATAAATTAAGAGATAAATTGGTTTCTTTAAAAAAATGAGTTATTATTTAGTACCTGAATTATTCACTTGTCGAGGCCGGTACAGATAAAAACTGCCTCGAGTGGAGCTGGGGTCAACTACTGGATAAAAAAATGGAAAAAGAAACACTGCAGATACTTTTCAATCCCACTGCAGGTAAAGGCAAAGCCTTAAAGAAAAAAAACAAACTGGAATCAATTTTAAAAAACATGAATATTCCTTACAAGCTGTATGTGACCAGGAGTGAAGAAAATTTAAGGTTTCTTATCAAAAAAATCGCTTCAGTCAATCAGACTATAGTAGCAGCTGGGGGTGACACTACTATAAATATAATTATAAATGAAATAAAAAATATGAAGGCCGATGTCTCTCTGGGAATATTAGGGATGGGTTCATGCAATGATATTGCCCGTGAATTCGTAGGGCTTCCATTGGAAGGAGCCTGTTGTATATTAAAGAGGAGAAGGTGCAAACAAGTTGATTTGGGGGTTATTCTTCATGAAGGCCGCGATCTCCATTATTTTTTGGGACAGGCGAATATTGGATTAGGGATATATGTAAATAGGTTTGTTGAAACTATAGCTTCCAGACGAAGCAGGTTGGGAAAGAATCCCGTACTTGCCGGAATAATTGGGATTATGGATGCCTATCGGAAGAAAGAGATATCTAATTCTTTGAATCTAAATTCGCATACAGAGAAGATCGAAGGTGATTTTATCGTTGGACTCATTAGTAATATTAGATTTTGGGTAAACGGAATGAAATTGTGCCCGGATTCCCTTCCCGATGATGGATTGTTACATGCTTGTTTTGTAGATAAATGTTCGTTGATACGTTTGATATATATCGCCTCCAAGGCTGCAAAGGGGAAGCATAGTGGGCTCAAAGATGTCAAAACCATTCAGTCTCCTTACTTTGAAGTCGAGTCTGATAAGTTTTTTGAGATTCAAACTGATGGAGAAATTTTACAAAAAAACAACAGCCCTATGAAATTTAAAAAAGTTGGTTTTGAGATCAGGCCAAAGGAATTGTCGATTATTTGTTGATATCCATATCTAGGTTCTCAATCAATTTGATAGAGATCAAAATATTATAAATAATCAAGATGATTAATCTGAAAAAAAAAGATATAATGTCCTCTTAAATTTTTTCAGAGAAAGTCAAGTTTGGATCAGGGCATACGGATTAGAAGCTTGAGGTTGTCCCTATTTTATTTAAATTAAGGAGCTTAGTCCAAGGAGAGAGAGTTTTTCGGAAAAATACACAATATGGGGAAGATTTTTGATGGTGGAGAGTTTCAAAAATAAGAATAAGTTTAAATTAAGATTATCTAAATGATTTTCGAAATCCAAATAGTGATAGGAGGTAATGAATGAGCAAGAAAATATCCAGGCGGAATTTTTTTAACCTGAGTATCGGTTTTGGTGCAGGCGCATTAATCATGAAAAAACTCCCAGCTTCAACATTGGAAGCTGGCTCTCAAGTCCCTTTGATCATTACCAGCCATACTAATGAGACCGGTAAAATAGCGGTTGAATCAGGTTGGAAGATCCTATCCTCAGACGGTTCCGTCCTGGATGCAGTGGAAAAGGCCGCAAATGTTATCGAAATAGATCCAGAGGACACCAGTGTCGGGTATGGCGGACTGCCGAATGAAGAGGGAGTTGTCCAGCTGGATGCTTCCATAATGGATGGTAAAACCTATAATGCTGGATCAGTAGCCTGTCTTGAGAATATTAAAACACCGAGTTCGGTCGCCAGGATCGTAATGGAGCGGACAGATCATGTGATGTTGGTGGGAAAAGATGCGTTAAGATTCGCCAAAAAATGGGGATTTAAAGAAGAGGATCTTATGACTGAAAAAGCAAGAAAAATCTGGCTTAGATGGAAAGAGGGGATGAGCGAAAGAGATGATTGGGGACCTCCTGAGCACCTAAAAAAACGGTCAAATGAGGACATGGAAAGACAAGATGAGCTGGATAGTATATATCATTATGGTACGACCAATGTTTTAGCTGTTGATAGGAATGGAGATATTGCAGGAATAACAACTACCAGTGGATTGAGTTTCAAGATCCCGGGAAGAGTTGGCGACTCACCCATTATTGGGGCAGGTTTATATGTAGATAATGAAGTCGGAGCCGCCGGTGCTACTGGCAGGGGAGAGGATGTGATCAAATCATGTGCTACTTATTTTATAGTCATGCGGATGAAAGAAGGCAGAAGTCCTCAGCAGGCTTGCGAAGATGCGTTGCAGATGATCCTGGATAAGTATAAAAAGATAAATCCTGATTTTTTTCCGGGAGAAAAATTTGTGGCGGTCAATAAAAAGGGTGAGTATGGTTGTGCGTCTATGCGGGGCAGGCAAAATCCCCTTATTACCGTAATGAATCAAAACGGATTGATCTCCTATGAAGGAAAAAACCTGATCCAAATGAATAGATAGATAAATAACGTTATTGTTTGATTGCCAGTTCATCATTTTTGACGATTTTTATTTTAGACTATATTGAATATTGGGTATTTGGTGAAGTCTGACTTCTTTAGAAACGATTGAATCAATGGTGAGCAATATTTTCAGGAGGATCAAGTGACCAACAAAATATCCATTGAACCCTTTAGGGGTGATTTTGAGGGTCTTCAAGCTATGGCCCATTCTTCTTGGAGAGATGAGTATGGGATAGAGTCCTTTCCTGATTTCTATCGTCCTGCGTTTCTTCGATATCTTTATGATCGCATTCAAGATAAACGCCTTTTTTTTGGGGCCTACCGAGGGGATGAAATAATCGGCTTCCTGGCCAATCTTCCCCAGAATTTTTTTTATAGAAAGAATAAATTCCGGGCGGTCTATTCCTGCCTGTTGGTGGTCCGTAAAGAATGGTTGCGTAGGGGCTTAGGTACAAATATAATCAATGAAGCTATTGAGTTGAATAAAGAGCTGAATTATGACTTTTCCTTATATGGATTGGAATCCGGCCATGGATCGACCCATCTTATCAAAAAATTCATAGAATCAGGTAATCCTGTTGAAGTGGTTAAAACATTCCGGGTTATAGCCAGAATAGTGGATTTTGAGAAAGCCGTAGCTTCCGAAGGATTGAAGTATTGGGAAAAAGCAGCCATCAAAGGGATCAGAGGGCATAGGATGCCGAAAAAAAATGAATCACTTCAAAACAGGTTAAGAGAATACCGACCGGAAGACATAGATTCATGCCTGAAATTGCTCAATCAATATAAAGATACGGTTACTCTTGCGCTGACCTGGGATCCTAAGGAATTATCCATTGAGCTGGATTACCCTGATGTCTCACAAACTTTGATCTATGAACAAGATGGACAGGTCAAAGGTTTGATCAACTTTATTTTATATGATCACTTAGCTCGTACTAAAGAAAGATGGGCCTGGATCAATCATGTCGCTTTTCAAGAATTATCCCCGAGTGAAAGGGTCGGTTTTATCCGTGCTTTTTTGCACTACATTAAAGAAAAGGGATTTTTGGGGTCAGTTGAATGGACCAAAAATTATTACCCCCTGAGGCTGTTATATCGATCCGGATTTTTTCCTTATTTCAGGAGTGTCCGTTTGGTGTCCTGGATCTTCAATCCGGATATCTCTTTGAAAAACATCCCTGATGTTTACGCTCTCCAAATATGAGTCTAAAACATCATCAATCCAACCTATTTGATATAACAGAATTTGGAAAGCTTGATTCGGTCATTATAACTAAACACTCTTGTAATAAGGACCTTGATTTTTATGAAGATGAGGGAATCCTTATTCATTTAACCATAACCGGAAGATGTTATGCCCGTTGTTTGGGTTGCATCAACAGCGCCATTACCTTGGGAGATGAGAGAGAGAGAAATACCTTGATTACAGCCCAAGAGGCACAACCCCATCGTGATGTTGAGATTATAAGGCAGCTTACCTCCCGGTATTCGAATAACACCATTACTATATGTTTCTATGGGGGAGAACCTTTTTTATGCCCTTCCAAATTTCAACCATTTTCTCCGGGCATAAAAAGCATCGATAGCAAAAAGTATCGTTTCCTTGTTTACTCCAATGGAGAGATGCTGAGTGAGAACTGCCGTGTCTATCCGGAATTCATGGAGGATATTTGGTTGTATTCCATCTCGATCGATGGGCGCGAAGAGCAGCATAATCGCTTCCGGCTGGGTACGAAATTAAATAAGATCATAAGAAATTTGTATGATCTTAGAGAAATATATAAGGGAAATGTTCTTTATTGGTCCACTTTGCGGGAAGGTCAGTCACTCTTGGATTGTTTTGAGGGTTTTTATGAGCTGTATCAACAAAAATTGGTTGATCATTTTTTCTGGCATTGGGCAGAGTCGCGAGAACCGCTGCTAGATTTTCAATCATATGCAAATAATTATGCCGCGGACCTTAGAAGCATAATGAAAAAATATGTGGAAGAATTGGCACAGGGAAGAATGCTGCCGATCACCCACATTAATGAGTTGATCCTTTATCTTATTACCGGTAAAGATAGAGGCCATACAGCCTGCGGGGTTGAAGTGGCCAAAAATTATGATATTGTTTCCGGTAAGGTATATACCTGTGCTGATCTTCCCTCCGAGCTTTCTTTGGGTGAGCTGGACGGCAAGGGACAGTTACAGCTCGAGGAAAGGGATCTGAACGAATTGGTCGAATATAAAACAGAACTGGGTTGCTACCGGTGTGGGGTCCATAATTACTGTGGAGGCCGCTGCCCGGTGCAGGTTGTTGCCGGGTCGAAAGAAAGGACTCTGCAATACTGCAAGCTTATGCGACTGCATGTGAGAATTGTGCAAGATTATATAGATGAGATCTGCAGGTATTTAACTGAATATAATATCAGCTTACAGAACATCTATGACAGCAGTGCCTTTATGGCTAAATATACGGATGTGGTCCCCTAGAAAAAAACTCACAGGTGATGGATTTTCAGCTTCACCAAATTAATATAATGCGTGCGTTTTCCAGGGAGAAAACACTCGAAGTGTAAAAAACTCGAGTATACCGATAGAAAAAAATGGGGAAAATGATCAGAAAAAATCACCCTTTAACTCATCGGGATAGGTGATTGACGCTGCTAAGAATTTGCTTATTATTAATATGGAGAAAAAAGTGAAAAAGAATATAATAATTCTAAGCTTAGGGATTTTATTAATATCAAACTTTGTTTTGGCAGGGAATACACGGTCCCGCTTGATCGCAAAGTATGCCCAATTTCAACATTCTGAACCCTCTTTAAAGGAAGTCCATGGGACTCATGAGAGTTATGGGGGAGAGCTCAGTGTGGGGATATCAGAGATTGTGGATCTATGGTTCAGCGGGATGTATAGCAGCTATAATCCGAATCCCTCTTCTGTAAATTCAGGAGTGACAATTTCCTTGATCCCGATTGAGCTGGGCTTGAAATTCAAGCTGCCTATCAGTTTTTTCACGCCATATGTGGGGGGAGGAGTGGTTTATACCAGGTATGTTGAGTCTGCTGGAGGGACAGATCTCAACTTGAATGGTGTAGGGTATTGCGGTCAGATGGGGTTTATTTTTCCATCGTGTTCGAGGAACGCCTGTTCAAATTCCCTGTTTGTGATCGATGTTTTTATTAATTACAGTGTGTGCCGGATAAATTATGATTCCTTTAATTTCGATACCGGTGGCTTGAGGATAGGTGTTGGCTGGGGATTCAGCTTATAACCTTTTTTGATCAATCGGATCTGCTTTAAGGGATTATTTTTTTTTATTTTCCTCAAAAATCTCGAGGGCCTGTTTCGGGTCGGCTTTATCATGAACTATGGCACGAACGGCTTTGATCTTCGCTACCGGGTATTCTGACTGCCATATATTTCTACCCATATCAACCCCGGTAGCCCCTTTTTGGACAGCATCGTAGGCCAGCTTAAAAGCATCCAGATCAGTATCCAGTTTTGGTCCTCCAGCGATAACAACCGGAATGGGGCAGCTCTCAATGATCTTCTCAAAGTCATCACAGTAATAGGTTTTTACAAAACTGGCTCCGAGTTCGGCCGCGATCCTGCAAGCCAGCGCTAAAAACCGGGAGTCTTTTTTCCCGATCTCTTTTCCGACAGCCGTAACAGCTAAAACCGGAATTCCATATTCTTGGGCCATGTCTATAAGTAAGGCTAGATTTTCCAGGGTTTGATGTTCGAAATCGGTCCCGATAAATATAGATAAAGCGACAGCGGCTACATTCAGTCGAACGGCTTCCTCCAGTGAGGTTGTGATCGTTTCATTGGAAAGATCTGCACCGATAATACTGGACCCTCCTGATACTCTCAAGACAATCGGAACAGAGATTTCAGGGCGGATAGAACTCCGCAGTATTCCTCGTGTAAGCATTAAAGCGTCCGCATAAGGGAGCAATGGCTCTACAGTATTTCCCACATGTTCCAGCTTGTGGGTGGGACCTAAAAAATATCCATGATCGACCGCCAACATCACCGTACGGCCTGTGGCAGGTTTTATTATCTGTGATAAACGATTTTTCATTCCCCAATCCATGGTCTTCCTCCTTATTGATAATTATGTGGTTCAATGATCACTTTTAAGGAATCAGCTGCCTTGGTAACCAGTTCAAAGCCGTATTGAGTTTTTTCTAATGGTAGTTTATGGGTGATCATTTTTTCAAGTTCTAAAGTTCCTGATCTTAATATTTCCAGGGCCAGCCAGGAATCATAAGGGGCTGATGCATAGGAAGTTGTCAGTGTGATATCATTACGAAAGAAAAGATCATTGATAGAGACAGGGATACTTACATCCGGGCCAGTAGGCGCGAACAGCATGGCCGTCCCTCCTCTTTCGATTGAATTTAAGGCCTTGATTATGGATTCTTTTTTTCCGGAACATTCTATAACCAGATCCGCTAAACGGCCGCGGTTCATCGAACGGAGTCTTTCATTGATGTCATCTGATGGAAACACAGCCTCATCGGCACCGAATTCAAGGGCAGCTTTTAACCGGGAAGGAGATATATCTACCGCCAGGATCTTTCCAGCGCCTGAAGACCGGGCCATATGAATGTGGATCAGTCCCGCCATTCCGCTCCCCACGACCAAAACACACTGCCCGGGTTTCAGCTTTGCGATCCTATGAGCCCGTAAAATACACCCCAGAGGTTCATGAAATGTGGCGATCGGATAATCAAGTTCATCTGGTATGAGGTGGGTTCCTCTGTCGACATTGATCTCAGGAAGACGGACATACTCTGCAAACCCGCCTGGGTCAAAATTGGTGGTACGTAAGGTGTTACAAGCCGTATGATGCCCGGACAGGCAGTAATAACAGGTGTTACAGGGGACATGGTGAGCAGCGACGATCCGGTCTCCTATCTTGAATTTATCAACACCTGGGCCGGTTTCTACCACTTCTCCAGCGATTTCATGTCCCAAGACCAGCGGAGCTTTTTTAATACGGTACCATTCCATCACATCACTGCCGCAGATACCGCTGGCATGGATTTTCATCAGGATCTCACCTTCGTGGATAGCAGGTATTGGGATTTCCTCGACCCTGATATCATGGTTATTATAATACATGGCAACGCGCATATTTTTATCCATCTAAATGATCCTAATCTCCCATTTTTATAAACTCTTCGACGAAAAGTCAAATAAATGTTTGACAAACGGAAAAAAGAAGATATTGCGCTAAAGATGATAATGTTATATCATTTAAATCAACCGGCAGATTGATTGCCGGTCTCAATTTATCTTCATAAGGAGAACCCGAGATGAAAATAGCTCTTGTTCAACAGCATGCAGTAGCGGATAGAAAAGATAATATTCGACGGGGTACGGAAGCCTTTAAGCAAGCAGCAGATAATGGTGCGGAATTGATCGCGTATGCAGAACTGGGTTTCTCCAGGTTTTTTCCACAGTTTCCAGATGTTTCTGATCCGCTGGTTCAAGCGGAAAGAATTCCAGGCCCTCTCACTAACCACTTTTCTGAACTTTCAAAAAAGTATAGTGTAGTTACAGTTATAAATCTTTATGAGACAGACGGAAAGTTCCAGTATGATTCCTCGCCGGTGATAGATGCCGATGGAAAGCTATTGGGAGTCGTTCGAATGGTGCATATCATGGATGGCATGGGATTCCATGAGAAAAATTATTACACACCCGGGAACAGCGAACGACTTGTCTTTGATACCCGGGTCGGCAGGTTAGGTGTGTCCATATGTTATGACAGGCATTTCCCGGAGTATATGCGCCAGTTAGCCTTAGATAAGGCAGAGATCGTGATCATTCCTCAGGCAGGTGCCATGGGGGAATGGCCCGATGGTATTTTTGAAGCAGAGCTTCAGGTGGCATCCTTTCAAAATGGATATTTCACCGCTTTAGTCAATCGGGTAGGCCAAGAAGAAAACCTTGATTTTGCCGGGGGATCATTTGTCTGTGATCCGGAAGGAAGGATCATCGCTCAAGCCCCCTATGGAGATGATTTTATTCTCTATGCTGATTGTAATCTGGAAAAAGTAAAAAAGAGCCCGGCTAAAAAATTCTTCTTATCCGACAGAAGGCCGGATTTTTATAGGATTCTGAAAAAATGAAAAAGTGGTATGTGATCAATGCGAAACCTAAAAAAGAATTCCAAGTAGAAAGACTTTTTATAGAGGGAGGTTTTGAGATCTATACTCCCAAGTATATTCAGGATAAACAAATAAAACCTTTTTTCCCTGGATATCAGTTCTTAAGATTTGAGTATCCGGAGCAGTACCGAATGGTTAAATACACCAGGGGGGTAAAAAGTGTCATCGGTAATGATTCCGGCCCTATTCCGATAGCTGATGAGGTCATAAACCGGATCCGGGCTAGGGAGGTTAATGGAGTGATCGAACTGGAAAAGTATGGGCTTGAACCCGGTTTAGGGGATGAGATCGAGGTCATGGAAGGGGCGATGAAGGGACTTCGGGGTGTGTTTCATAAAGAGATGACGGATAAGGAAAGAGTGATTATCCTCTTAAATTATGTTTCCTACCAGGGAACATTGATCATAGAAAAAAAGAAATTAAAAAAAGTATTATAATCATGAAGCTGCTGATTTTATCAGATTCAGTTCTTCATCAATGAGTGATAAACCCTGGAGAAAATATTCTTTTTCCGAACCGATACCCAATCTGATGTAGCCATCCATTCCGAAAAAATCCCCGGGAATGATAAGAACGCTTTTATCTTCTCTTAATTTCTCTGCCAGATGGGAAGAGTTAATATCAAGATCATAACGGAGAAAAGCCATAGCGCCTGCTTTGGGTGGGACAAGATGAAAAAGACCTTCATGCCGGTCGATCCAATCTTTAAGGATCCCCAGATTGTTATTGATCAAAGCCCTGCTTCTTTCCAAAATATTCTTTCGGTTTACCGGCTGCAAGATCAAGGAAGCGATATGGTCACTTAATACTCCCGGAGCGATAGTGGTGTAATCATGATGGGACCACGCTCTTTCAATTATATCGGCAGGTCCGGCTAACCACCCGATTCTCAGCCCGGGAAGAGCATAGGCTTTGGATAATCCACCGGATACTATGATTTTAGCATAGGAATTTTTAAGGTTCATAAAGGAAGCACATTCTTTCCCATCCAGTTCTGCGCCCCGGTAAATTTCATCGGCGTAGATCCAGATATTATTTCTTTCGGCAATGCCGATAATCTGTTCCATTTCCTTTTCTGATAAAACCGAGCCCGTGGGATTGTTGGGGTTACAGAGAACAATCATTTTTGTTTTTGGGGAGACCAGAGATCGGATTTCTTCAAGATCAGGCGTCCATGCTGATTTTTCTT
>CAZLBV010000062.1:0-2946 GCA_964557845.1 uncultured Eubacteriales bacterium
AACAAGGAAAAAATTTTTTCCAACAAACAAATAGCAGAAGCGATTGGCGTTTCCAACAATCACCTAGCAAAAGTCCTGTTGAACTTATCCAAAATAGGATTGGTTCGAGCGGTTAGGGGCCCTGCCGGAGGCTTTACTATTAACACCAATCCAGACGAACTTTCAATTTATGATGTATACACATGTATAGAGCCTGATTTCTCAGATATAAAATGTTTTTTCAATATTCCCAAATGTGATGGAAAATTCTGCATGCTGGGGTCTTTTTCTCGCAATATAGTAAAAAAAGTCATAGAAAAAATGAAAAATACAAAATTAAGCGACCTGAAAGTATCCCCTAAATTCAGGCCTGATGGAGGATAACCTGATGAAGATAACAAACCGTACCCGAATAATGGATCTGATCAAGGAATACCCGTTTCTTGAGGATTTTTTGATCGATAAATATCCAGACCTTAAATTACTCAAGAACAAAATTTTAAGGAAAACAATCGGCAAAAAAGCAACCCTTAGCAATGTTTCTGAGCTTATAAAGGAAAACATAAATGACCTGTTCGCTGTCCTATCTGCAAAAATCAAATTAGAAACAGGTGATGAGATCGAGATCGTTGATATCACGGAAGATCATCCGGATAAAAGCATTCTAAAATTGAAAGAAATTATTAAAGATCTGCATCATTCAGGCGACAAGGAAAAAGCAAAGGAAGATTTCAATAAACTTCTTAAAGCGGTGGATCCGGAACAGATCGTTACTATGGAACAGATGCTCATACAGGAAGGGACCGATGTCCTCGACATACAAAAACTATGTGACACACACCTGGAGATAATGCAGTCCGGACTTACCAAAGATGTATTAAAAGATATCCCCGATGGCCATCCGGTTGATATCTACATTAAGGAAAATGCAGAAATCTCAAAAAAAACAAATGAACTCAACCGGAAGATCGTTTCGTTAAATGAAGCTTCCCCTAATGAACAGTGGGAAGATTTAAAAGAGATAATAAAACAATTCCGTGATATAGAATTCCATTATACCCGGAAAGAAAACCAGCTCTTTCCATTTCTGGAAAAAAAAGGCATAACCGGCCCTCCCCAGGTAATGTGGGCCATTCATGATGAGATCAGAAAAAACATCAAAGACATAGCCCGCTCATTTGAGGGGAAAAACCTGGAAGATCTAAAAAAGATTTCCAGCCAGATGGTTAGAAAAATAATCGAAACAATCAAAAAAGAAGAATTGATCCTCTTCCCCATGGCACTGGAAACCCTTACAGAAGAAGAATGGTACGATATAAAAAAAGGGGAATCCGAGATTGGATTTGCATTTCTGGATGAGATCAAAGACTGGAAACCGGAGAAATCATTGCTTAACAGTAATGAGTCCACTGCCTCTTCAAACGAGTTCAATCTGACTACAGGCACTCTCAACTCTCAAGAGATTGATAAAATTCTGTTGACAATGCCAGTTGATACAAGTTACGTGGATAAAAATGATAATGTCAAGTACTACACAGGCAGCAAAGATCGGATATTCCCTAGGAGTCCCGGAGTTATCGGCAGAAACGTTGAAAACTGCCATCCCCCTGCATCTGTGGATAAAGTAAGGCAAATCCTGAATGCTTTCAAAAGCGGAGAAAAGGATGTTGCCGAATTCTGGATCGAACTTCAGGGGAAATTTTTACATATAAGATACTTTGCGGTCCGTGATGATGACGGAAGCTATATGGGCACATTGGAGTTCATGCAGGATGTCACCCCTATTAGAAATCTCAAAGGCGAAAGACGACTGCTTGACTGGGAATAAGCAGAAGGTGAAATGATGTCAGACATAAAAAAAAACAAAGGCTTGAAAAGTTCTAAAGTGGTAAAACTTATTGAGCTAGCCAACTATGCTGAAGATTCAGTTGTGAGTAGAACTCTTATGGGGAATGATTCCGGAACAATCACAATTTTTGCGTTCAGTAAGGATCAAGGGCTAAGTAAACACTCTGCTCCATTTGATGCCCTGGCAAATATTCTGGAAGGTAAAGCAAAAATTACAATCGGTAATAATGATTTCTTACTAACCGTAGGAGAAAGTATTCTTATGCCGGCTAACATCCCTCATGCGGTTCATGCTGAAGAGAATTTCAAGATGCTTTTGGTTCTGATCAAGGGAAAATGATGACCCAATAATCGAAGCATCCTGGATCATTAGCGGCCCGAGGTTGCTGCCACGGCGAGGCCGCAGCCTATGAGATAGTAGTTATCTACATCGAATAGGCTGCAACGAAGCCGGGTTAGTGAGATCGGCGCTCCCGCAGGGTAAAAATTGCTGATAAAAATTGATATAAGAGAAGGTTAAACAAACTAAATAATCTTTCTGTAGAAATACAAACATTTCATGATAATAAATTGAATATATTATAAATCAGCAATTTTTATGAATAATTCAGACAGATAATTCAGAAGTGCAGTTCGGGCACCGTGTCGCCTTAACCGGTATCATCGTGAAACAAAAAGGACATTCCTTGGTATCCGGTTCCGCCGGTGGAGCTTCCTCCTCTTTTCTATTTAATCTATTGATTCCCTTGACCAGGAAAAAGACCGCAAATCCCATGATCAGAAAGCTGATGATGGTATTAATAAAAGTTCCATAATTGAACGTTACAGCGCCGGCTTCCTGAGCAGCGGTTATGGTAGCATAGGGCCCGGCTTCGACGCCGGATTTCAGTACAATAAAAAGATCGGCAAAATCGACATTGCCCAGCAGCATCCCGATGGGCGGCATCAGAATATCGGCCACAAAAGATCTGACTACCGTTCCAAACGCGGCTCCGATAATGATCCCCACCGCCATGTCAACAACATTTCCTTTGACGGCGAATTCCTTGAATTCCTTAAGCATATCTTCCCTCCTTATATCTTAGCGATTCATAATATATGTTGACTATCCCAAATTTA
>CAZLBV010000063.1:0-30110 GCA_964557845.1 uncultured Eubacteriales bacterium
CCTATTACCAGACCCAGCAGCACCAACAGGACAGTGGCCGTGTGGCTGAATCGAACTGCCTTTTTATCCCCGGCATTTCGGCCGAAAAAAGGCTGCCAGATATCCCGGACAATAAAAGATGCTCCGCTGTTAACTGTAGAGCTGAAGGTTGACATAAAAGCCGCCAGTAAACCGGCAATTACTACCCCCCGGATCCCTATTGGAAGAAAATCCTTTAAGACCAAGGGCATAACTTTTTCAGAATCCTGAACTCCCGCGATCCCAGTCAAAGCGATCAAAACGATCCCCATAGCCATAGCCCATCTAACCACCAGAAAAACACTCCAAGCCGCCCCGATCTTAGCTGCATCCCGTTCATTTTTTGCCGCCAGAAAACGTTGGAAATCATACATCTGCGCCGGGCCTCCTGCATTCATAAGGAGGCCTTTTAAAAACCACACGATAACCAGAGCTCCGAACCATTCAAAAGAGGCATTTTCAGTGCCGGAAAATTCCGGTATTTTCCAGGGGATCCGAAGCGAAGCAAAACCATCAGGGAGGCCTTTAAGTGCCTCCGGATTCAATCTTAACCAGGCCGTTCCCGCAATAAATACGCTCGCCATTGTCAGTATAATGGTTTGGATCACATCAGTAACAACCACACTATAGAGCCCTCCTAAGATCACATAAAGAGTGGTGACTCCTATAATCAAAGCGGCCAGAACATCGGCCTGATAATCAATAAAGAGCCGTTTAAGCCAGAGTGCATTAACATGCTCTGCCAGGGAATCCAAGGGGATATATACCGAGGCAAATTTGCCGATCCCTTGATAGGCATAACCAAGAAAACTTGCCTGGGTAAGAATGGCCATCACAGCATAGGCTGTACGAGCCACCTTTCCGGCATTGTTTTCCCCGAACCGGGTCCTCATCCACTCGGCTGCAGTCATAACCTTGGAACGCCGCACCCATTTTCCCATATAGGCAAGAAAAAAAGCACCCATCAGAAATCCCCACATCCAGTGGTGCCACATGGATTTCATTCCCAGGAGAAACAGTATGGATACGATCCACATGGTGCCGGTAATATCAAAATTCGAAACTGAACCGGACATGGCCAAGGGCAGCCAAGAGAGTCTTTTCCCCCCTAAAAAATAACTTTCCAGATCCTGGGATGCACGTTTTTTATAAGCGAACCCGAGGCCGATCATAAAAGCAAAGTAAATAATAACTATTCCATAATCTATACAAGCCATTCCGCCTATTCTCCCGATCGATAGGAATGGACCGCATCGTACATAGCGACTATATTCTCAGGAGGGACATCTGCCAATATATTGTGGACTTGCTGAAAAACAAATCCTCCTCCTTGATTCAGGATCTGCACTTGCTTTCTTACATGGGCAGCAACTTTTTCGGGTTCGGCGCCGGGGAGAATGTCACGAGTATCACAGCCTCCTCCCCAGAAGGTTAATTCCCGGCCGTAATCCCGTTTTAATCGATCGACATCCATGCCGGCGGCATTAATCTGAACTGGATTGATGGCATCCAAACCAGCTTCGAGCAATTCAGGAATAAGAGGCCGAATTCCCCCGCAGCAGTGGAGCATAACTTTAACATCCGACAATTCACGGACCCGTGCCCACATTTTTTTATGAAAAGGCTGATAAAACCTACGGTACATTTCCGGAGAGATCAGAGGGCCTTGCTGACCACCCAGATCATCTCCAAAAAGGACAATGTCAATATAGGGGCTGACAGCCTTTATCCACTTTTCCAATGCCTTAAGGTGAATTTCACACAATTTTTCCGATAGTTTCAGAATATCATCAGGATAAAGTCCCAGGTAAAGCAGATAATTATCCATTCTATACAGCATTTGAGGTATCTCGAACATATTCCCCCCAAAAAGACCAATGACAGCACGATCGGTTGTGTTGCGAAGTTCCTTGGCACGTTCGGACATCTCGTCTAATCCAGCTTTATCCAAAGGCAGATGAGCCCCGGGATGCGCAACTCCAGTCCAGATGGTATCGGAAAGAATACTCTCCAAGTCGGAAAAATCATCTCCATGGATCCCCCTCTCCATTAAAGGGAAATAGGTCTGTTCAAAATAGATACAGCCCTTCTTTTGAACTCCCAATTCGCGGCCGTTATCAGAAAGAAGGTACCAATCATCTCCCCTTTTTTCCAGATTTACATAAAAGGGCACGTAGCAGGGTGTACCATCGGGGAGAATCCATTCTTTCCAGTCTTTATCCTCAGTCAAGAAACCGCGGCCCATTTCAATAGTATCAATCCCAAATAGATCGAGCACATCATCATCGACCACTGCCAGCTGTTGAACCATATCATATACCCGGATAGCAAGGGCCGGCAGCCCAAGATGCTTTCTGAGTTTGTGATAAGAAAGAGCAGCTATCCCTGATGACCTATGCCCGGAAAGATCGATCGGAACCCGATCCGGAGATCTATGATTTAAGGCAGCCAAAACCCTTTCCCTTGATGTCATCGAAATATCCTCAGGAATAAATTTAAACCAGAAGAAGTATACCTTACACTTACTTGAAGTAAAAGTATAAAAGTTGACTTTAGAAAGAATCTTTTACAATATTAAATATTATTAGCTGATACTATTTTTGCTTTGATATCAAATTTATTCTATGAAACTTGGAATAATTATTAATCCGATCGCGGGAATGGGTGGTCCGGTCGGCTTAAAAGGCACCGATGGCTCCGACATCTTGAAAAAGGCAGTCAGATTAGGAGCCAGATCTCATGCGCATGCCCGGACTCAAGCGGCTCTTCAGGCGCTTCTCCCACTCAAGGGACAGCTGGAAATTTTGACCTGCCCTTCGCCGATGGGGGAACAAACTGTCAGGGAGTTCGGTTTAAAACCCTATATCCTTCCCCTTTCCCTAAAAGAAAATACCTCTGCAGAAGATACAGTTCGAGCGGCCAGAATGATGCAGAGAAAAAAAGTGGACCTGCTGCTTTTTACTGGAGGAGATGGTACGGCCAGAGATATTTTCCAAGCAGTAGGAAATGCCTTGCTGGTCCTGGGTATTCCCTCCGGAGTTAAAATTCATTCCGCTGTCTATGCCGCTAATTCTGTTAAAGCCGGCGAATTGGCAAAACTTTTTTTTGAGGGGAAACTTAGAGAAAAACGGGATACTGAAGTTATGGATATCAACGAGGAAGATTACAGACGGGGACGCTTATCTACTCGTCTCTTTGGATACTTGAGCATCCCCTTTAAGAAAAATTACATTCAAAACCAAAAAGCAGGAAGTCCTCCTAGTGAAAAATACTCTCAGGAAGCCATTGCAGCTGAGATCATAGAAAATATGGACGATGAATATTTTTACATCATCGGCCCAGGAACAACCACAGGAAGCGTCATGGAAAAACTTGGGCTTCCCCATACCCTTTTAGGTGTGGATCTGGTCTACGGAAAAAAACTCATCGCCCGTGACCAGAATGAATCAGAACTACTGAAAAAAACCAACGGTCGAAAAATGAAAATACTGGTTACTCCTATTGGAGGCCAAGGATTTATATTTGGACGGGGGAACCAGCAGATAAGCCCCAAAATCATCCTACAGGCGGGAAAAGAGAACATAGCGGTTGCTGCCACTAAAACAAAACTTAACTCTCTGAACGGCCGCCCCTTGCTGGTTGATACCGGAGACAATCGGGCAGATTCCCTTCTGCGCGGATATATCAAGGTGATAACAGGATATAAAGAGTCAGTGATCTACCCCGTATCTTTCTGATTTAAATTAAACCTTACAGGGACCAATATAGGCTGCAGCATTGACCTGTCTTTTGCACAATGATATAAGCAGTAAAGGAGCAAAAAAAAATGATGTTACGATCAAAACTCCCTGAAGTCGGTGTGACCATATTTTCGGTCATGTCCAAACTGGCTAACGATTACCATGCAATCAACCTTTCTCAAGGATTTCCGGATTTCAATACCTCCCAGGAATTAGTGGACCTGGTGAATAAAAACATGCTCTCAGGACATAATCAATACGCTCCCATGCAAGGAGTCCCTGTCCTGAGAAAAAAAATTAGTGAAAAAGTCAAAAAAATCTATAACGCAGTTTATGACCCTGAGAGCGAGATCACGGTAACGTCTGGTGCTACCGAAGCACTCTTTTCCGCGATCACTGCTGTTGTCCATCCCGGCGATGAAGTATTGGTGTTTGAACCAGCCTATGATGCCTATGTCCCCACTATTTTGCTTTGCGGCGGCATTCCTGTATTTTCACAACTTGCACATCCGGAATATCAATACGATTGGAAGGCTGTTAAAAAGAAAATATCGAAAAAAACCCGAGCAATTATCCTTAACTCTCCCCATAATCCCTGCGGGACCGTGCTTTCCCATGATGATATCAAAGAATTGATCTCCATTGTTCAGGATACATCTATTATGATCATAAGTGATGAGGTCTACGAACATATTATTTTTGACGGTAGGATCCACGAAAGTCTCTGCCGCTATCCTGAATTAAAAATAAGAAGTTTTATCATCAGCTCTTTTGGTAAAACATACCACACGACCGGATGGAAGACCGGTTATTGTCTAGCCCCTCTGGATTTATCCCGTGAATTCCAAAGGGTTCATCAGTTCGTAACCTATGCTGTCAATACTCCCGTGCAGTATGCTTACGCCGAGATCCTGGAAAAAGAACAAACCTATCTGGGACTATCTGATTTCTATCAGAAAAAAAGAGACCTTTTCATCAAGGTCATTCAGGATTCCCGTTTTAAAGCTATTCCCTGTTCAGGAACCTATTTTCAGATTCTTGATTACTCTGCCATTTCTGATGAAAATGACCTGAATTTCGCCAACCAGCTAGTCCGTGAATTCGGTATCGCAGCTATCCCGCCATCGGTTTTCTATCATAAAAACGGAGATCATCGGGTCCTGCGATTTTGTTTTGCTAAAAAAGACGATACCCTTAAAGAAGCGGGGAGAATAATATGCAGGATTTAACTGTATCTCTTATCCAAACCGGGCTGTTCTGGGAAGATAGACAGGCCAATTTGACTATGCTTGAAAAAAAGATAGACAAGATCGAGAAGACCGATCTGATCATCCTACCAGAAATGTTCAACTCAGGTTACACCATGCATGCCCGGGATCTAGCCGAAGAGATGGAAGGCCCTTCTGTAATATGGCTTCAAGAAGTAACTGCTGAAAAAAAGGCAGATTTAATTGGCAGCCTTATTATTTCTGAAAACGGTAACTACTATAACCGACTGCTGTGGGTAAAACCTGACGGAAAAACATTTTACTATGACAAAAGACATCTTTTTCGAATAGAAGGGGAAGATAAAGTCTACACCAAGGGGAACAGCAAGCTCACGGTTGAACTAAATGGATGGAAAATCCGCCCTTTTATCTGCTATGACATTCGTTTTCCTGTCTGGGTACGTAACTTTGGGAATGAGTACCATGCTGCTGTATTTATAGCTAATTGGCCGGAAAAACGATCTTTTCACTGGAAAACACTGCTCGCCGCAAGGGCGATAGAAAATCAGGCATACGTCATCGGTGTAAACCGGGTTGGCAAGGATGGAAATGGAATAGCGTACAGCGGAGACTCGACCGTGATCGATGCGTCCGGAAAGATTCTTTTTGAACAAACCCAACTAGAATGTGTCCAAACAATCACCTTATCCCATTCTGCCCTGCTAGAATACCGTAAATCCTTTCCGGTGTGGATGGATGCGGATTCAGAAGTGTAAGTGCATCAGTTTTTTTTTACTTTAAATTTAACTATGATAATAATCGATGTTTTCAGGCAGAACAATATCTATCTGCATCATAATGTTTTTGGGAACCTTTTCTTTCAAAACCACATGCCGGTAGAGCGCATATAGGCCTTCGTAACCCTGCCTTTCAGATTGCTGGCTGATCAGGCAGTCAATCCCGCCCGATTTAAGATAAGTAATATTATCTTCAACCAGATCGTATCCGATGACATAAATTTCACTGGGAGCCGGATTCAAGAGGAGGTACTCCGCCACCATATGAGTGTTGGCATTAGTTACAAAAAGTCCTTTGAGATCTTTGTTCTCTGCTATTATTTTCCCAAAGATCTGGTTTCTTTCATCCTGGCTCTTATCTCCATCAATTTCATAAACTTTTGTCCCAACCTCTGGGCAGATCCGGTAATAGGTTAGGAAACCATTCACACGGTTATCGATATGGATATCCTCAGGAAGAATTCGCAGAATCACTATCGTTCCTTTTTCCTTCACAAGCATATGCATTATTTTCCCTGACAAGATCCCACTCTGATAGGAATCCTGACCGATAAAAGAAATATAATCAGCATTGGGAATAATCGAGTCAAAAAAAACATATGGGATAAAATGCGGGATATCCTGCACAAACTTTTTAAATACTTTAGTAACAACAGGTGCTATCAGCAGTCCATCCAAGGTCGAATGGTAAATTTTTCTAGCTAATCTGTTAATGAAATCATGAGAATATTTATCATAAAAAAAATATTTTATATTAATTCTCTGCTGAGATAGTTCATTCATCGCTTTCTCGATCCCTTTCAGAGGGAGGGTCCAATATCTGCTGTCTTGTTCCGGTTCAGGCATAACAACACCAAAAGTGAAAGTTTTTGCTAGTTTCAAATTCATGGCAAAAATATTCGGTTTGTAATCCAGCTGTTCGATTATTTTCCTGACTTTTTTTTCGGTTTCTTTGGAAACTCTCCCCCTTTTATGCAAGACACGGTCGACAGTTCCAATGGAAACACCAGCTTTTTTGGCTATCTCTTTGATTGTAGTGATTTCAGACCTCGTTAAGCTATGAACATAAATATCTTGACTGTATAAACATCCCTTATTTTTGTCAAGAGAAGAGCGAAACAGAAGTTCCTCCTTTTTTAGAATCCTGAATCAGAAAACAAAAAAGAATATGTATAAAGGTTTAACTTGATTTAAAAAACCGGCTGATATATTTTTAATAATCTCTGAATGTTGGATTCAAAGGGTTGCTCCTGGAACAAGGCGTTAAAAATAATTTTTTTCCCGGAGATATATCATGAATAAAAAAAACTCTTTTATCTGGTCTATATCAGTTTTTGTTTGCGGTTTTTTGCTTTTTGCGATCATATTCCCGGCATGCAGCAACCAGGAGAAAAAGCAAAAACCTGCCACAATTTCAATAAAAGGAATGGGGGAAATGTCGGTAAATAAAGAAATCTTTGGAAAATTGGCAGATGGGACAATTATAGATCTCTTTACAATCGAAAATTCGCAAGGTATGGTCCTCAAGATCATAAATTATGGCGCGATTGTCGTGGCTTTGGAAACTCCTGATCGACATGGAGAAAAGGCGGATATCACCCTCGGACATGATAATATTTTGGGTTATCTCAATTCATCTCCTTATTTTGGGTGTATAGTCGGCCGCTATGGAAACCGCATCGCTAAGGGAAAATTCACATTGGAAGGGAAAGAATATTCTCTGGCTGCTAACGATGGCGAAAATCATCTGCACGGAGGAATAAGAGGATTTGACAAAGTTGTATGGGAAGCAAGGTCTTTTACAGAGGAACAGAAGACTGGAGTTGCTCTTTCCTATTTAAGTAAAGATGGAGAAGAGGGCTATCCCGGAAATCTTAAATGCGCTGTTGTTTACACTCTTACTGAATCCAACGAATTTATAATAGAATACCAGGCCTTGACCGATAAAGCCACACCGGTCAATCTCACTCATCACAGCTATTTTAATCTTGCAGGACAGGGGAATGGTGATATTCTTTCCCATGAACTCTTGCTAAATGCTGACCATTATACTCCTGTTGACCAAGGATTGATCCCCACCGGAGAGATCCGCTCCGTTCATAACACTCCCATGGATTTTTTAAAACCTACAGCGATCGGGGCCAGGATTGAAGCGGTAGTAGGAGGTTATGACCATAATTTTGTACTCAACAAGGAGGAGGGTGAGTTTATTTTAGCGGCACGGATTTATGATCCCGCCAGCGGCCGAATCATGGAGGTGGTTACGACTGAACCGGGTATTCAGTTTTATTCGGGTAATTTTCTGGATGGCTCTATTATTGGAAAAGCGGGTAAGGTTTATAAAAAGCACTATGGGCTCTGCCTAGAAACACAGCACTTTCCTGATTCTCCCAATCAAGCTCATTTCCCCTCCACTATTTTATATCCAGGTGAACAATACAACAGTAAGACCATATATAAATTTAAAACAGATAATTAACCTGAATAATCCAGGTTAATTGACTTGATCGAAGATACTTTTTAAGAAAAAGTAGATTTGATTAAAAATTTGTGTTAACGTTAACACAAAATATAATCTTATGAAAGGTCATTCGTTGTGACAAAACCTAAATTCAGCATCGGCCTTGATTTTGGCACCAATTCAGTCCGGGCCTTACTTGTGGACCTAACAGACGGGAGAGAAATATCCGCTTCTATATATAATTACGAGAGCGGACAGGAAGGCATTATTCTTGATCCGGAAGAACCGGAATTAGCCCGGCAAGACCCGGCGGATTATCTCCGCGGCATTGAAATCACTGTGAAGAAAATTCTTATTTCTGCCAAGGAAGAAAACCAAAATTTTGAAAGTTCTCAGATAATTGGGATTGGAGTCGATACTACTGGTTCCACACCTCTTCCTGTTGACAAATCAGGCATCCCCCTTTGTTTTTTTGATGAATTTAAGAATAACCCCAATGCATATGCATGGTTGTGGAAAGATCATACCGGACATCAAGAGGCGGCCGAGATCACTGCAATGGCGAAAAAAGATCATCCTGAGTACCTCGCAAAATGCGGCGGAACTTACTCTTCTGAATGGTTTTTCAGTAAGATCCTGCATTGTCTCCGTACCGATACAAAAGTTTTTGATGCTGCCTATAGCTGGCTGGAATGCAGTGATTATATACCCGCCGTTCTTACTGGAACTCTAGATCCTTTAAAGCTAAAAAGAAGCCGCTGCGCTGCCGGCCATAAAGCCATGTACAATGTTGAGTGGGGAGGCCTGCCTGCAAAAGAATTTCTGGCAGAATTGGATCCAAAACTTTCATCCCTTAAAGAACGACTATACCAGCTAACTTATACCTCCGACATAGAAGCCGGAAAACTGACCAAAGCCTGGGCAGATAAACTCGGGCTCTTGCCTGGAATATCCGTGGCGGTAGGAGCTTTTGACGCCCATCTTGGGGCTGTAGGCTCAGGCGTCGCTCCGGGGAAGCTGGTCAAGATAATCGGCACCAGCACCTGTGATGTGACGGTCTGGCCCAACGACCATCCCTTGGAAGACATTCCAGGATTATGTGGAATCGTGGACGGATCTGTCCTTCCTGGATATTTTGGTCTGGAGGCAGGTCAGTCGGCTGTGGGAGATATTTTTAACTGGTTTGTAGGCTCGATCCAGCCTGGAGGGAAACAAGAAAGTTCACACCGCTATCTCTCAAAAAAAGCTGCTGATATCCAACCCGGTCAATCCGGACTCTTAGCTCTGGATTGGAATAATGGGAACCGGACCGTTCTGGTAGACCAAAGATTAACCGGCCTTCTTTTAGGACAAACTTTGCATACCAATCCGGAAGAGATCTATCGGGCGTTGATAGAAGCTACGGCTTTCGGGGCACTGACCATCATCAACCGTTTTGAAGAGTATGGCGTAAGAATTTCAGAGATCATTAACTGTGGCGGAATAGCCGATAAAAATCCCTTAATTATGCAGATTTATGCAGATGTCACCGGCCGTGAGATGAAAATCGCCCGGTCTTCTCAGACCTGTGCCCTCGGGGCAGCAATGGCAGGAGCCGTGGCTGCCGGAAGCGCTGCCGGAGGATATGACCGTTTTGAAGATGCTCAGAAAATAATGTGCGCTGCCAAAGATACTATTTTTAGACCCGCACCTGAAGACCACAGGGTCTATCAAGAACTTTACCGATTGTACCAACAGCTCCACGACGCTTTCGGAACCAAAGAATGGTCAGGAAACCTGTATCATGTTATGAAGGAACTCCTTGTTATTCGTGACCGGCAAAGGAAAAAAATATGAGCCTGGAGGATTTAAAACAAGCTGTATGTGCCGCCAATCTTGATCTGCTTAAGTATAACCTTGTCTCCTTGACCTGGGGAAATGTCAGCGGTATAGACCGGGAAAAAGGCCTGGTGGTTATCAAACCAAGCGGAGTTCCTTATGAATCACTCACATCGGAACATATGGTAGTTATCGATCTAGAGGGAAGAAAGTTCGAAGGAAGTTTAAATCCGTCCTCAGACACGCCCTCGCATCTTATACTATATAAAGCGTTCCCTGAAATTTCAGGGATAACCCATACCCACAGCGAATATGCCGTAATGTTCGCACAGGCTCACATGGAGATCCCCTGTTTGGGTACAACCCATGCCGATCATTTTAATGGGTCCATACCAATAACACGAATGATAACTAAGGAAGAAGTTGACAACGCTTATGAAAAAAATACCGGATCAGTCATAGTGGAAAGGTTTAAAAACCTGGATCCTTTAGAAATGCCTGCCGTCCTTATCCCGGGGCATGGGGCCTTTACCTGGGGAAAAACCCCGGCAGATTCCTTGAAACACAGCCTTATTCTGGAAAGGGTGGCCAAAATGGCTTGGGGGACCCTGATGCTCAATCCGGACAGCCGGCCGCTCGCTAAATACCTTCAGGACAAACACTATCAAAGAAAACATGGAACTAAAGCCTATTATGGGCAGAAAAAAAAGGAGCAAGGACATGAATAACATCCCTGATATAAAACTCGGACTTATTGCAGTCAGCCGGGACTGCTTTCCCATAGAACTTTCAAGAAAAAGACGAGAAAAAGTTTTAGAATCCTGTAAAAAAAACAAAACACCTGTTCATAGGCTAGATACAATCATCGAGAATGAAAAGGACGTCTCCAAAGCACTGGAAGAAATCCATAAACAAGGGATTAATGCTCTGGTTATCTATCTCGGAAATTTCGGACCTGAAGGGCCCAATACCTTACTGGCACAGAAATTCAACGGACCGGTAATGTTCGCGGCCGCGGCTGAGGAATCAGGAAACACCTTGTTTCAGGACCGTGGGGATGCTTATTGCGGGATGCTGAGCACATCTTACAACATTGGACTCAGGAACCTAAGACCTTATATCCCAGAATATCCAGTAGGGACAGCAGAAGATGTTGCCGCCATGATCAAAGATTTTTACCCTGTTGCACGGATACTCCTTGGACTAAAAAATTTAAAAATATTTTCCTTTGGCCCCCGTCCTTATGATTTTCTGACATGCAATGCTCCCATTAAACCTCTCTTCGATCTCGGAGTAGAGATCATGGAAAACAGCGAGCTGGATCTATATGACATCTTTCTCAAGGCTGAAGGGCACCCTGAAATTAAAAAGACCGCAGCAGATATGACCCAGGAACTGGGAGAAGGAAATACCTATCCCGACCTGATCGGAAAGCTGGCTCAGTATGAAGTGGCTCTGATGAATTTTTACCGGGATAACCTGGGGGCCTCTGAATTCGGTATCTTTGCCAATAAGTGTTGGCCGGCATTTGAACACTATTTCGGTTTTGTTCCTTGTTATGTCAACTCCAGATTGGCTTCACAGGGTATCCCCGTTTCTTGTGAAGTCGATATCTATGGAGTACTAAGCGAATACATCTCAACTTGTGCCACGGAACTGCCCGCAACCATCCTTGATATAAACAATACCGTGCCTGCAGATATGTATGAAGCAGCTAAAGATCAGATCGGCTCCTATAAATTCACCGACCTATTTATGGGATTTCACTGTGGGAATACTTCCGCATCTTGCCTCTCAAATCCTAAAATCAAGTTTCAACTCATCATGAACCGGCTGCTCGAATCAGGAAAACAGCCAAATATAACCCGGGGAACCTTGGAAGGAAGGATCCGGCCAGGGGAAATTACTATTTTCAGGCTTCAATCGACAGCTGAAGGGGAACTAAAGGCATATATGGCCGAAGGAGAAGTTCTCGATATCGACCCGAAATCTTTCGGCTCTATCGGAGTCTTCGCCATTAGGGAAATGGGCCGTTTTTATCGGCACATTTTGATTGAAAAAAGATTTGCCCATCATACCTCTATTGGCTTTAAACACTGTGGAAAATCACTGTTTGAAGCCGTCAAAATGTTGGGTATTAAAGATATCGGATTCAACCACCCCAAAGATTTTTACTATCCATCCGAGAATCCTTTTTTTAAAGCAAAAAATATACCCGGCATAAACTAAAAAGATCTGCCTATTTCAACTCCTTTAAGTATACATTCTTGAAGTATACCGGAGAAATGCTGTCATGATTCTGCAATCCGATATATCCTTCTTTCGCAAAATCTTTAACTTTACCCCTAGGTTCTGCTGTCCAGTTAAGGACAAGAATATCATTTAACTCCACTATAATCCGATTTTCTTTAAAGGTTATTTTAAAGTGGTTCCATTCACCGGTAGGTTTGAAAGCATCGTGCATCGAGGCTTCCGCATCATAAACCGAACCAGTTTTGTGAATCCCCTCTCCTTTGTCATAGATCTGAATCTCAAAGGAATGATAGATATAATCATTGTTTACCGGCACCTCCGGAACACGAAGGAAAATTCCAGAGTTGGTGTCCTCTCGTGAGCATTTAAAATCAACCTCAAGAATAAAGTCTCTGTATTCTTTTACACTGTACCAGAATAATCCCATTCCTCCCTGAGATTTTAAAATTCCTGATCTTTCATCCAGCTCAAAATACCCGGGTCCATAATGATTCCAGCCGTGTTTTGAATAGAGGCCCATCCAGCTGCTTAGAATCTGCTCATAATCCTGATAGTAGGTGATACTTTCAATATACTCTATCCCTTTACGAATAGAAGGTGATGGATTGTCGATCTCTGCCGGATTCTCATGCTCGATAATTAAAAAACCATTGAAATCCTGAAGGCTCAACTCAGCCAGGATATCATGTATATTGGCTTCACCCGAACCAAAAGGAACATCATAAGCCTTCTTGTCTCCAAAGACATTGAGATCTTTAAGGTGGGCTCCGGTTATACGTCCTCGCAGCAACTTCAGGGCCTCTACCGGCCTAACGCCTGTTCTCATCCAGTGTCCGGTATCGGCATGAGCCCCAATTCTACTATCGAGACCCTGCACCTGGCTTAACACAGTTTCAGGACGGGCATACTTGCTTGGTTCAGGATGATTATGGATTCCAACATTAATGTTATATTTCTTCACCATCTTTTCTAGTAAAGAAAAATCATCATAGGCCGGTTCTGTCACTATTGTCCGTATTCCCATCTTTCTGGCAAACTGGAAGACTTTTTCCATCCTTTCTTCATTATTTTCAAAGCCGACAACACCATAACTAACTAGGGTAATACCTTTTTCATTCAATTTTTCCCTGATCTTTTGGATCAAATCACTGCTCAAGTTATGGTCAAAACGAGCGTCTTTCCATTCATCGCCCAATTTTTGCCCTGGGTAAGCCTCGATATAATTTATTCCCAGGTCTTTTACTTTATCCAGTGTTTCAAAAAAAGTGAATTTTCTGAATGTCCAGCATTGAACCGCAAAGGGAAATTTTTTTATTTTTACTTTTCCATACTCTATATCTGACGCTATCTCCTTATCTTGTGTCCCCAAAAAGGATTCACCTTGTGCTACCGCCGAATTCCAACCTAACCAGAGTGTAAATATAAAGGCCCCCGCTAAAAGCCAGTAAATGTTTTTTTTCATAACTCCTCCCGTTCCAATATTTTTATTTAAATTATTTCTTTGTGATTTTCTGGATTGATCTCTATTTTCGCGGATTCCACTCTCCCCTCGCAACAGCAGGAATATACATATCCAGATCAGGCGGGGGAAATAAAATCGTCTTCTCCTGCTCTGCGCTCATATAAGCAGCCATAAGCAGGTCCGTGACACTAATGCCATCGGAAAAATTTTCTTCAGGCCTCTTTCCATCTAAAAAGGACTGAACCATATGCCGGTCTTCCCAAATATATCCGTATTCCATCTCTTCACTGTTGATCACCGGCATAAGACCAATTTCTGCATTCTGCTTTTCAACCAGGTCTTCCCCCTCTTTCCCCTTGGCTTCTCTACTGAAAAACACTTTTAGATTGGAATCTAAGGTGTTAATGGCTAAAGAATATTCCGGCCCCAAAAGTTCCATACTCAAACGAAGTCCGGCTCCGACGAAACACCAAGATGTGGTTGTTTCCACAATGAGCCTTTGCCCTTTTTCGTCATGGTATTCTATCAAAGATCGGGCAAAATCCTCTGCCGGCCTTTTTAAATAATCGGTTTTTCCTTGGCTGTTATCAGAAAGGATCCTGGCATAACCAGGACTATTCCACTTCAGACAATCTGTATAAGCAGTAATTTTAACCGGTGTCAGGACTTCTCTTGCTGCTCCTGGTGGTGTCAGCAAAAACCGAGCAACTTCCACGGAATGACACATCATATCGTTTAAAACCCCTCCGCCCTGAAGGGCACCCTCCCAGAACCAAGGCATATGGGGACCACTGTGTTCTTCTGCAGCTCTTGCAAGATAGGGGCGCCCGGAGGTTGCTGCTCCTCTAGTCCAAATTATTTCCTTTCCCTTTACGATCGAAGGAGAAAACACTTGATTTTCAAGATATCCGTCCAGAAGGCCAGCCTTCTGTACTAAATCCAGCATTCTTTTGGCTTCGGAGCTGTTTCTTCCCAGGGGTTTTTCACAGGTAACACCGATAAGCTCCGCCTTCCCACTGGTGACCATATGGGAAATCTCCTCCATGATCTCAAGACGGGTGAAGTTAGGAGAACAGATCCATAAGGCATCTATATCGGGATGCCCGGCCATCTCTGCAATGCTTTTGAATGTTCTTACATTATCTCCTACACGAAGCTGCTTAACTGTCGCCGCTGCTTCTTCCGCCCTTTTTTCATCTACATCCATAATCCCGCATATATCAGCATCACGGACACCCACCCATGACCGAATATGAAATTTCGCGATGAAGCCTCCACCAATAAGGCCTACACCCAATCTTTTTTTTCTCATTTTATCCTCTCCTAAAAATGATTGTCCTTTCATCCTGTACCCACGAGAAAGACGGATAGGGATTCCATCAAACTTTTTTAACCTTTGGTGTTCTTTCTTTAAAGAAGAGTAAGAAAGCCACCGCACATAGAATAGTTAAAACACAGGGAACAAGAAAAACATTTGTCCAATTGGTCCCGGCTTCGGTAGTGAAATAAGTCTGTACTTTCCCTGCAAACAGACTTCCTAGGTAATTACCAATTCCATAAGTCACAAGTGTGATCAGACTTTGAGCGGAATGACGGATATCCTTGGGAGAAACCGTGTCAACATATATAAAGGCAGCCGTAAAAAAGAAAACAAAACAGAAACCATGGAGAGATAAAGAGGCTATAACCAGCCATACCGGTTTTCCGATAGCGAATATTATATATCTTGCCGGCCAGGCTAAGACCCCAATGACAAGGACTTTCCTCAAACCAATCTTGGTTATGAAATATGGCAGAAGCAGCGCCATTACAAAAATCTCCGCCACCTGGGCGATCACCATGACCGCAGGCACATTCGCACTGGAAATACCAATTTTATCTGAAGTTAAAAATGGCGCCGTTAAAATATAGTAGAACATCAATTCTGTTGCGACCACGAAACAGATTATAATAAACACCAGAAAGTTTTTATCCTTCATCATCTTGATCGCTTCCAAGAATGCCCATGGCTTGGCGCCTTCTTTTTTAGGCGGTGTTTTTGGAAGGGTAAAGGATTGGAATCCCATTATTATGGAAAATATCCCAGCCAAAAGCAGAGTGTCTCCCTGAAAGGACAAGGAGTCGGCTGATTTAGCTATTGTTCTCCAGCCGGAAAGGGCTAGCCCTGCGACGATCCATCCGATGGTTCCCCATACCCTTATGATACCGAATTCCTTTTCAGAATTTTTTAGATTTATAAAGGCGATGGAATTCGTAAGAGCCAGCGTCGGGGCATAAAGGACGCAATATATCAGCATCATCCACATCATAGTTTTATAGTCTGAAATAAATGATAAATAAATAAGAAGGCCGCCGCCAGCTAACTGGAGTATGCCCATAAATTTTTCTGAGGAAAAATATCTGTCGGCCAGTTGCCCACCAATAAATGGTGAAATAATTGTGGCCAAAGGAAGCAGGCTGTATATAACTCCCACCTGAAATCCATTAAAACCTAATACATTGATCAAATAGTCAGATAAAACAGGCGTCCAGGCTCCCCAGATTGCATACTGCAGGAACATCATTATACCAAGACGTATTTTAGGGTTCATACTTTCCTCTCTAAAAGAAAATTAATTCAAAAATATACACAAAATTTTGTTTTGTCAACAGAGTAATCTCCTCTTTCTTAGAGACGTTCCCCCAAAATTTTCCAAATATTTGATTTATATTATTTAATTACAAGCAAATAGATCATAGTTCAAGCAGAATCCATAGATTTATGGGGGGCACCTTTTCCCTTCCCTTTTCTTAACATTGACTTAATTTAGGTTTTATATAAAATTTTCTATTTAGCCTGGATCATGCGCGAATCGAGCTTGGTTCAGGTTAAAAAATAAGATTAAGGATTTTATTGCTTCCATTGAACAAATATATTTTAATGCCCTCGAAAATAAAGCTTCTTCTATGGATTTCTTTACTTTTGATTTCCTGCGGGCAAAACAAGACTTGGCATACCGCAACTCTTTTATATTTTGACACTTTATGTGAGATCAAACTTTGCTGTGATCAAGAAAATTTCACCTCATCCATAAAAGAGATAGATAGTCTCTTTTCTCACATCGAAAACATTTTTTCTCCCGACTCTTCTCTTTTTGACTCCCAAGAAATATTTGACTTGTTTAAAATTGCAAGAAAAATCTATCTTGATTCCACCGGCGATTTCGATATCTCCATCGCACCACTAACTTACCTTTGGGGCTTCCATAACCCCCCCTACAAACATCCCGCTCATGAGGAAATCCTTATGACTCTCGAATCAGTTGGATTAAACAAGATTGAAATCCGAGAAAAAAAACTATTTTTATTACCGGGAATGAGTCTCGACTGGGGTGGAATTGCCAAGGGTTTTGGTGTAGATCTTGCCTCCAAAATATGTAAAAATAATTACATATCCCGTGGCTTCATCAACGCCGGAGGGGACCTTTTCTGCTGGGGAAATAATCCACAAGGCCATCTCTGGAAAGTAGGGATCAAACATCCGAGAGAAGAAGGTTTTCTGGGAATTTTATCTATTAGTGAAACTGGAGCAGCCACAACCGGAGACTATCAAAGATACTTTATTCAGGATGGTATTCGGTATCATCATGTTTTAAATCCCAAAACCGGCTATCCGGCTAAAAGCAAACAGAGCGTTACCGTCGTGGGCCCGGAAACGGTTATTTGTGATGCCCTCTCGACAGCCGTCTTTGTATCATCGGAACCGGAAAAAATTATGCTAAAACATAAGGATTACAGTGCGATCATTATAGATTCATCCGGAAAAATTTCATTTTTAGGGAAAAAAATAGACCTTACTGAAATCCACCGCTCCTTAAAGCAAAAACATGAAAATAATTAAACTGTTTTTATACTAAGATCTGTCGAAACTGCTTGATTCATTCACGCGTCGAGGTTAGTGCAAATACAAGACGCATCGATTGAAGATGGAGTAAGCTACCTCGAAATCGGTGCTGTGAAGTGGCCATCCCCTGTCCTCCCCCACCCACCTTCCTTTAAGGAACCGGCCTTTTCGTGTATCAACGCGAATTGCCGAAATCCCTTGGGTCATTTACGGCCCGAAGGGGTAAAAGAGGCCGATAACAAACAAATAGAGGAATACTCATTTAGCTTTATTGAATTAGCTTAGAGAGGTCTATGATTCTTTTTTATTGGTTAAGAGCGGATCGGCCTATTTTATAAATGGCCCAAATTTAGATTTTCATGGGCATTAGGACATATAAATACCCAATCTCATCATCCTGTTCAGGTTTCATCAAGACAGCGCTGTTTTCATCCTTCATATTGAATACAACTCTTTCAGATTTTACAGATGTTAAAAAATCAAGCAAATAGTGTGAGTTAAAACCTATCTCCATATCATCACCATCATACTCTATAGACACCTTATCCCGCGCTTCACCAATCTCAGGATTGGATGAGAATAACCTCACTTGATTTTTTTCAATATTAAACTTGATCCCTCTTGATCTCTCAGTAGAAAGTAGGGCCACTCTTCTTATAGCATCTGTTATTTCCTCGCGTGAGAAAACCACCATCTTTTTATTTTCTTTGGGTATAACTGCAGAATAATTAGGAAATTTACCTTCAATGATCCTTGAGATCAAGGTCCTGTTTGCAACTTTAAAGAATAAATTATTTTCATCTAGATCAAAATCAAATGCACTATTTTCTAATTTTCTCAGCTCACTAAGAGTTTTTTTCGATATTATAGCGCTCATTTTTTCTTCAATTTCAATATTCTCTGCTGTAAATGAAGTGAAAGCCAAACGGTGTCCATCGGTGCTTATCAATTCTATATTTGATCCTTCAAGATTAAAAAGAGCACCATTAAGATAGTACCTCTGCTCCTGTGTAATCGCAAAATATACCCTATCGATCATCTCATGAAATATATCAAGAGGTAATTGGATTTTCTTCTGAAACTGTGGCTCTGGAATCTGTGGATAATCCTCCTTAGGCATGCATAAAACTTTAAATTGGCTCTCTCCTGATATTATCTCAAGAACACCTTCTTCACTCATCCTAAATGTAACAACCTGATTTCCAGTAAGTGCCCTGACTATTTCAAACAGTTTTTTCCCGGATACAGTTATTGATCCTGTTTCATCAACTTGTGCTGGAAAATGAGTCATGAGTCCAACCTCAAGATCTGTACCGATCATTTCGATTTCATTTTCCGTAGCGTTTATCAAAATGTTTGCCAGAATAGGCATGGTATTACGCTTTTCCACAATTCCCTGTAAAAGCTGAAGTTCTGTTAATACATCATCTTTTTCTATTGAAAATCTCATTTTTCCACCATTCCTGCCTTTATTATTATTAATATTAAGTTATTATAGATAAGATTAAATAATAATAATAATAAAAGCAATAAAAATGTGAATAAGTAACTTAATTTACTGATTCTTTTAATTAATATAGCTGATAAGTTTGTTTATATCTCTGTTGAATTCCGGGTTGCTTTCTCTTAATTTCTCTATTTTCTTAATGCCATGAAGAACCGTTGTATGGTGTTTTCCACCGAATTTCTTTCCAATTTCAGGAAGGGAAGATTTGGTTAATTCTTTCGCGATATACATAGCAATTTGCCTGGGAAATGCGATTTTTGGAGAATTATTTTTTGATTTCAGTTGAGTGAGAGTGATTTTGTATTTATGACAGATGATTTTTTGGACTTTTTCAATCGTGACAATATTTGTTTTAGAATCCAATAAACTTTTTAGTCCTTCTTTAGCCAGATCAAGATCGATTTTTTCTCCTTTAAGAGAAGAATATGCGATAACACGGCGTAAATATCCTTCCAGTTCTCTTATATTAGAATGGACTTTATCCGCGATAAAGAGAGCAACATCTTCAGGCAAGTTAATTCCTTCACATTCGGATTTCTTTTTTAAAATTGCAATTCTGGTTTCAATATCAGGCGGCTTAAGGTCAGCAATTAGACCCCATTCAAATCTGGAACTAAAGCGATCTTCAAGGTTAGGAATTTCCTTCGGAGAACAATCACTGGACATTACAATCTGTTTTTGGTTTTCATAAAGATGGTTAAATGTATGAAAGAATTCTTCTTTCGTTCTTTCTTTACCGGAAAGATAGTGAATATCATCCATAAGAAGGACATCAACACTGCGGTATTTTTGTCGGAAATCAAGGATTTTACCATACTGTAAATGATTGATGAGATCATTCATAAACTTTTCTGTAGTGATATAGAGAATTTTATACTTATTTTTTCCGGTTAAGATGAAATTTCCTATAGCATTCATCAGATGTGTCTTACCTAAACCTGCGCCTCCGTAAATAAAGAGTGGATTGTAAGATTTGGCGGGGTTTTTAACGACGGCATTAGCAGCAGCGTGGGCAAACTGATTGCAAGAACCAACGACGAAATTGTCAAAAGAATAGTTTGGATTTAAATTAGGATTTAATAAAAAACCGTTCTTTGATTTCCTTTCAAGGGGAGAACGGCGTTTAAAAGAGGATGTATTATCTTCAAAAACATATTTTATATCATAGGTTTTACCGAACAGTTTCTGGCTGCTTTTGTTGATCAAATTGGTATAATGAAAAGTTAACCAATTTTTAAAATATGAATTGGGAACTTTAACATAGAGATTTTCTGATTCCTTGCCTATATATACAGTCGGATCAAACCAGGTTTCATAAGAATTAGGATCGAGTTCTTCTTTGATCTCATTCCTAATGAGAGTCCAAGGATCATTTTTATCTAAAAGTTTTTTCATCGCCACAAGATTTCCACAGAATTATCCACACCTGTGGAAAACCTTCCAGTTATGCTGATTTAGGTTTGAAGAAGGCTCGAATATAATACCACTCGGATTTTTGGAATTCAAGGAAAATAATTAAAATTTTTAAATTATTTTTAGAAATCAAAACCTATCCAGAATTTAGTCTCATATCCGCCGATAGCATCGACATCAAAAGGCCTTGAGAATTTATTCCATTCCAATCTTTTAACGAAATCCAGATGCATGGGAAGCCCTAGAAAAAAGAACTCTAGACCAAATCCAAATGAGCCCAGTGCCTCGAAAGAGATAGGCTCTGTCCAAGGATAAATGATTTCATTTTCTGGGTATCGGTAGAATTTTGCTGGTTGGCCTTTGAGTTTAGCCCTTGTGATATCAAAGAAAAAAGTACCCCTGACCGGTCCTATCTGTCCTATCAGAGTATAAGCAGCATTTATTAGCGGAAAGCGAAATTCAGCATTGGCATACCACCCTTCAGTTCCAATAATGCTGTAATAATTAGCCGTTCTAACCTCGTTATTACCCCCGTAATAGGTAACAAACGGATTCCTCCCCTTACTCATAAAACCGTTGAATCTGAATGCAAAAAGAGTATCGAATCCGAGATACAGGTATTGGCGGTAATCAAATTCAAGGTTCGTGTTCTGGAGGAATTTATCTGTGACCGGAAGACCTTGAGAGACAGATAAAAGGAATGTATTTCCGCTGGAAGGTCCGTAATATTTAAAGTGGGTGGTTTCTCCCACAAAAGCCAGGGAGGCAGACAGAATATTTCCATTTAGGAAATATCTGAAGTTACTCTGGTTCATAAACATGAGCTGGATCATATACGGATCGTAAAACTCTTCGTCATAATTGGTGAAGCTCATGGTTCCCTGTAACCGGTAGAATCGGTTGAGAGGATAGATCGCTAAAAAGTTTGCGCCTGCTATACTTCTCGTAGCGAGGGCATCCCGGTAGGTCAAATAATTGAAAAGGGTGGGATCATAATAAGCATAATTAGGATAATAAAAAAGGGTGTATTGAAAAACTCTGGCCATGTACTGCAGGCGGTTTTTCAGATTGGTATAGGAGGCATAATAGGAACGGAAACTTCGCACCTGATAGGCCATAAGAGTGAAGTTGTGGTCTCCCATCAAATCTGAGAAGGAGAGGGCAGATCCGCCATAAATGGATCCATCGGTGGAGACAATGGTGTTTATGGGCGGTCTTTGCATCATGTATAATTTTCCAATACCTTTATACGGTTTAATTTCCTCTTTATTGATCGCGAAAGAGAGAACGGGTTTAAAACGCTCAAGCTCTTTATTGTCCGGTTTTTCTACAAAGGTCACTGTCTTTTCAAATTTAGGTTCGAATTCTCCCGAGAAAACCTGAAAAGCGCCCTTATTAAAAGAGGAAAACACGAACTTGTTTTCTTCTTTGGGGATAGGAGTGGGAAAGAAATTTCCGGAGCGAACATCGGTAAAACTATTTAATTCTCCTGTTTTAAGGTCTATGGAATATATATTGAAAGCTTCCCTTTGATCACCGCAAAAATAAATTTTTTGTGAATCTTTTGAGAATTCCGGAGTAATGGTATCCCCATCTCCAAAGGTTATCTGTTCTTTTTTAGTTAGATCGTCGAGGGGGGAAAGAAAAATTTTATCATAGGTATCGATTCTAATTGTGTAAGCGAGATGTTTTCCATCGGGAGATACGGTTGGAGCTTTTTCATAAAGGTTGTCCTGAGTTAGGTTCACTGCCTGCTCTGTTTCTAGATCAAGTCTAAAAATGTCACGCTGTGTGTTATCAAAAGCTGTAAAAATTATACTTTTATCTCCTGGAAGAAATCGCGGAGCAGAAGGGGAATCAAAAGGGATTTTTATTATTTTTTCATCTTTTCCGGTCAAGGCGTTGACGATGAAAAGGGAAAATTTCTCTCCAGAGCGTCCAAAAAAGGCAATTTTATCTCCGTCTCCCGACCAATCGATGTCTCTACCGATGGACGGATCAATATCGAATTTGATCTGTTCATATTTCCAGGTGTAACCCCGTGTAATGTTGCGGATCACACTCCCATCTTTTGCAGAAAGCAGCAGAATATCCAAGTCATTGTCCCGTACGTTGAGTGTGATAACAGCTACAATTTCTCCAGAAGGAGATAAGGCGTGGGAAAAGGAGAAAAAGTATGCATTCAAAGGATAACTTGGCCCTAGAGGAAGGCTGTAGTCCTCAGGATTTTCGCGGGTAAGGAATTTTTTATTTTTTTCTCTTATATGTTTTTTATATTCATAATGGAATTCTTTGGGCTGAAGGTTGAATACTTTTTTTATGGGATTTTTTGATGAGACAAGAGAGGAGCCTTTTAATGACTGCCAAAATTCCCTGACTGAGTTTTTGCCGTAGCGTGCTTCAATGAAATCGAAAAGAGAATGTCCAAAGTCATAGCCGGGATCACGGGTGAGAGGATAGTTACTGAATAAATGTCCTGAAGGAGTCATCTCAGGGATTCTATCGTTCAAAACAGCATCTCTGACGATCAGTTCAGATAGAAAAGACCAGTTGTCTGTGGTGTATTCGCTGAATCCTTCCATAACCCACATAGGCGGTTGGGAGACTGCATATAAGGCTCCCCCGGGGCTTCCCCAGAGAAGATCGAATTCGAAAATATGGGTCAACTCATGTGTGACGAGAGCTTGAAGCTCGTCATCTGCCATATCTCCACGGACCGCTACCCGGTATAACAGGGGCTCGGAAACACCTAAGACACTTTCCGGAAGATAGTCATAAATATTAGTCTGAGCCATGTCTGTGGCAGACACGAAGTGTATGAGCGGAACGCGTGCGGACAATTGATGTTTTGTATCCTGGCTTATTTTTAAATAAGAACTCTCGGCATAATCAGCAATTTTTTTGAGCATATCCAGATTTTCTGTATAATAATAGATGTCAAAATGTTCGGTCTGGTATTTTTTCCAGTTAAAATCAACATAAATAACCTTGTTTTTGCCGTAATAAGGGATATATATGTATTGAGCAAAACTTTGGCAGGCAAGAATTAATATGGCCGAAATGATAAAAAGAGTTTTTATCTGTTTATTCATGTTTACTCCCGTATTATTTTTTATTTAATGAGAAGATATCTTTCTTTCATCCGTTCATATCCTTTGAGATCCTCTAAAAGGTTGTCTCTAACTTCAAGGATAAGATCAAAGAAGGCAAAATGTGCTGTTTGGTTGGGATTTTCATACGATTTGTTCTGTTTAAAATTCCTGTCGTATATTATTTTTCCATTTTGGGTATCTATCAAATAAAGATGTAGCTCCAGAGAATAAAAAGTGCGTGTTTCTATCCTTGATTCTTCGGGAAAGGGGTCGTCAAACCTTCTTTTTGCTTTCTTCCTGAGAGACTTGCGTATCTCCTCGGTATATTTTACGCTTCCTGTTAAGAGTGCAGATTTATTCTTTTCCGGAACCAAATTCCTCCAATGATTCGGTTCCTTAAATACTTCTTCTTTCTCAATAGTGATATCCGACATCTTTGTATTCTTCTTTAGATGTTTTTCAAGCTCGAACGAGAAGTATTCTTGTATTTCCTGGTTGGCGTCAAAATCTTTGATCTCTTCGGTTTCCAATTCTAAAAAGTTGGTTATTAAAATGTCCTGATAAGGAGAAAGATCTATATCCGGCTTTTTGGGTATTTCCATCATGACCTTTACATGATTTGTTGGGTTACAGGAAATAAGAAAAATAAAAAACAAAGGCAAGATTATACTTAACTTTCTACTTTTTGATTTTTTCATCTGTTTTCTCTTTTTTATCCTTGGGGTTTTCATTCTTCTCATCATCACTTATTTGGAGCTGATCTTGTTTAAATTTTTCGAAGTTAGAATTGATCCTCTCGTTTTTTGGATCCAGACCAAGTGCGGTTTGGTATTCCTTTTCTGCCTCTTCCCACATGCCTTTTTTTTCATAAGCGACCGCAAGGTTATTATGGGCCGCGGCGTTATTGGGATCCTGAGAGATCACTTTCTTCCAACGAAAGATAGCCTCGTCCCACAACTCCATCTCTGCGGCCTCGATACCGAAAAAGATTTGGTCCTGAGAATATCGGGCCGAACAGCTGCAAAAAACAATGGACACTAAAAATATGGGAAAAAAGGTGTATAGAAATTTTCTTTTCATTTTGAGCCTCTATAGTTTAAATTAACTCTTTTCATAAATTACGTCAATATAACTGGATGTAAGGATGCAAAGTATGTGCCATATTTGGCTTCGTTGTTTAAGTAAAAAGTTGAAAAAAAAATATTATTTTTCAGCCATAATTATTAATTTTTTTTCTTTCCGGTCTATTTTTTAAGTTTTTTACAAGCTGTTATGAAAAAGGGACATCTGTCTATAAATTGAATAAGCCTTGGATTTTTTATGAAAATATGCTATAAAGCTTTTTTAATTGATGTTAAGAGTTGAACAATGCCAAAAGTATGTGAAATTTGTGGAAAGGGCCCGGAATTCGGGAATAGTGTGAGCCATTCTCATAAGGCTTCTAAGAAAAAGTGGAAACCTAATCTGCAGAAGATTAAAGTTGATACAGATTCAGGGAACAAGCGGATGTGGGTTTGTACGAGGTGTATACGCGCCGGCAAAGTCAAAAAAGCCATCTGAATTATTCACAAAGAATGCTGATTCAATAACCCTTGAATCACTCAATCAAAAATTTCCATAAAAAGTAAATTATTATTTTTTCTCTGTCCTTATCTTGGTTAAATTATTATCAGCATTCTTTACCCTTCGGAAGCGGCTGATCTCACTATCCCAGTGCTTGAATAATCCAGTCTTTGCCGATCAGATGCGTTTGACTGATATAATTTCCTTTATCTTTGCGATCTTTTTCATTATTTCCTCGAGGTGTTTTATATCTTTTATATTGATAGAAAATTTTATTTCGGCCTTTTTATTAGGGTAAGTGGCGACCTCTGCTTTAGTTATATCTCCTTCTAAGTGAGCAATTTCTGCTGTAAGTTTTGCTAAAAGCCCCTGTGTGTCTTGACTTTTTATCAGAAGCCTTCCTTTATAGATACCTTTTGCCGAGCTGTCCCAAAAGGCTTCCACCATTCTATCCGGGGAGAGGATTTCTTTGGTTATGAAAGGACAGCGCTGAGAATGAATAGTAATTCCTTTTCCAGCTGTGATATAACCGATAATGGGCTCTCCTTTAATTGGGGAGCAGCATTTAGCTAAATTAAGTCTGGGGTCATCTTTGCCCTTGACGGTGATCGCCGATTTTGGCCTTCTTGCTACTCTTGTGACCACTTTTCTGATCAGTGGTCTTTTCTTATACCGCTGCAGACTCTCTGGAAAGATATTTTCAATCAGCTTCCTGTTAAGAATAACCTTTCCAGAACCAACATAGGAGAAAAATGAATCGAGATTTTTTATTCGGATATTCAAGAGCGAATGCAGTTTTGGCAGGAGGTCCTTTTTTTCCCGGCTGGATAGATCAATATTATACTTTTTTAAAACTTGTTCCCATATTTTTTTCCCGATGGCGATACTTTTTATTTTTTCCTGTTGGTTGAGCCAGCGTTTTATGTGATGACGCGCCGATGACGTGCTGATTATATTTAACCAATCTCTACTTGGATTCTTTTCAGGAGAAGTAATGATCTCCACGATGTCTCCGGTTTTAAGAATAGTCTTTAAAGGGGCGGGTCGGCTGGTGATCTTAGCTTCCACGGCATGAAGACCGATCTCTGAGTGTATCTTAAAAGCAAAATCGAGGGCAGATGCCCCTAAAGGCATATTAATGGCTTTTCCTTTGGGAGTAAAGACATAAACTTCTTCCGGAATAAGATCGGTTTTTAGACTTTTAAGAAATTCTTTGGGGCTTTTTTGTTCTTTATACAGTTCTGCCATTTCTCGCAGCCATACCAATCTCCGGTCATCTTCCAATGTGGGTTGCTGGTATTTTTCTTTGTATTTCCAATGTGCTGCTATTCCGTTTTCCGCTAGTTCATGCATGTTCTGAGTGCGAAATTGTAATTCTATAGTTTGTTTTTTTTCTGTTAGGATCGTGGTATGGAGAGCTTGATACTGATTTGGTTTTGGCATGGATATAAAATCTCTGAATCTATTGGGAAGATGGGGCCAATTTTGATGAATAATCCCCAGGGCTGCATAACAATTTTTTACAGAATCAGTTATAAGCCGCAAGGCCATAAAATCATACACCTGATCGAAATCGATACTTTGACCCATCATTTTTATATAGATGCTGTACAAGCGTTTTATTCGATATTGAATTTCTGCCGGAATGTTGTTTTCCTTCATTAGAGATTCGATCAGTTTTTTAACTCGTTTTAATTCTTTTTCCGCATTTTTCCTCTTTGGATCCACCATTTCGGATATCTTGAAATAGCTTTCTGTATCCACATACCGGAACGAATTATCTTCAAGTTCAGCTTTTATCTTTCCCATACCCAATCGGTTGGCAATAGGAGCATAAATCTCAAGTGTTTCCCTGGCGATTTGTTTTTGTTTTTCTTCGGGAAGGTACTTTAATGTTTTTAGATTGTGGATTCGATCGGCCAGCTTTATAAAGATTACACGAAAATCATCAGTCATGGCCAAGATGATCTTTCGTATGCTTTCTGCTTTCCGATTTTCTGGAGAGGATTCTTGAACTAAGCTTATCTTTGTGACCCCTTCGACTAGGTAGGCGATTTCCTCCCCAAATGCTTCCTTTATATTGTCAACACTGACATCGGTGTCTTCTAAAACATCGTGGAGAAGGCTGGCGGCCAGGGTGGTACTATCCATTTTCATGTCTGCTAGAATAGAAGTTACTTCTAAGGGGTGGCTGAAATACGGTTCCCCTGATCGGCGTACTTGTCCTTTGTGTGCCTGAGCAGCAAAAACATAGGCTTTTTGTAAGAGAATAATCTCGCTCTCTGAATAAAAAGAAGCGACTTTTTCAAGTATATTATCGAAGCGTATCATAATATTAAGTTAAAATTACTGGCTGTTTTCTTGAAATTCCTTTTTTTCTTGAGTTAAAATCCAATTAACTGCTTCCAAAAGGTTTGTGGCCACATAAGAGGGTTGTATTCCTTTTTCTTTTAGGAGTTCTTGGGTTCTCGTCCCATATCCTGTAAGAACCAAAATTGTTCTGGCATTGATGTTGATACCGAAAAGAATATCCTCTATTTTATCCCCAACCATATAAGAAAGTGAAGTGTCAATATTCAGATCAGCAGCCGCCTGCAGTGCCATTCCCGGCGCTGGTTTTCTGCAGGTACATTTTATTCCGTAAACAGGGTGGTCTGCTTCCGGAAAGTGAGGGCAGTAATAAATTCCATCAAAATAAGCATCTCGTCGGGAGAAATCTTCCTTAAGTTTCCGATGTATGTCTAAAAGAGCCTTTTCTTCGATCAGCCCGCGGGCAATACCTGACTGATTTGTGATCACCACTGCCAGAAGTCCGGAGGCATTGATTTTTCTTACCGCTTCAAAGCTATAGGGATAGATCTCGATCATTTCATATGATGAGGGATAACCGACATCTTTATTGATGTTTCCGTCGCGGTCAAGAAAAACAGCTTTTTTCTTTAAGCTCATTTTAGCATCTCCAGGCATGTGTTAAAAACTTCTTCAGGTGTTATCTCCAACATGCAACGATGGTCAATTGGGCATTTTCTATATTTACAGGGCCAACAAGGGACCTCCTTTTTTAGGACTACGGAAGGCTGCTGCAACGGCCCGGTTACTTGAGGGTTAGTAGGGCCGAAAAGTGCTATAACAGGAGTGTGGACGGCATTGGCTAAATGCATCGGCCCGGAATCATTGGAAATGACTAATGTGGCTGTTTTTAGAATCCCGGCAAGCTCCATGAGGGTAGTTTGACCAATAAGAATACGGGGTTTATTTGGCATCTTTTCTGCAACGGATTTCCCCACCGCTAATTCCGATTTTGCCCCAACGATCACGATCTCCGCCCTTAAAGCTTTTTGCAGCATGGACCCAAGCTGAGCAAATAGAGAAGCAGGCCATTGCTTTGATGAGCCATAGGCAGCTCCAGGATTGAAGACTATAATGGGATGATCCATATTAACTCCATGGGCCTGAAGCAGTCTTTTTGCCTCTAGAACAACATTAGCTGGAACCGGAAAGTTCAATTCCGGCGTGAGAGTATTAAGACCCAAACCTTCAAGAAGATTTAAATAATAATAAACATGATGAGTCTTGCTCTTATTTTCAATGGCAGAAGGAGTTCTGGTTAATAAAAACTTTCGCCCATCTTTGGCATACCCCCATCTGTTTGGAATTTGTGCGGCAAAAAATAGAAAAGCGGAAGAGAAAGAATTGGTAAAGAGAAGCCCGGTGTCGAAGTTATGTTTTTTAATGGCGGCGGCAGCGCTTAGAAGATTTTTTAAACTTACTGAATCAGGGACGGGAATGGTTCCTTCAATATAATCGAGACTTAGGAAAAGGTCTTTTACCCACCCCGAAGCTGCTATCCAGATATTACTGTCAGGAAAGTTTTGGTGAAAACTATCGAATGCAGGTAAAGTCAAGACGGCATCGCCTATCCAGTTAGGAGCTCGTATTATGATGTTCATTTATCTTATTTTAGGAGTAAATCTAGAGAATTGTCAAAACTGGCTCCCGTCCTTTCTTATTTTGATTGGTAATTTTTTTAATGGAATATTCTGGGCGGAAAGCCTGAATTCTATCTCAGCTTGTGTTTGATGATTTCGATATGCCAGAAGGCGTATTTGCGTCGCTCTTCTTATCGTCTTTGCTGCTTTCCTTTTCATTATTGGGCTTTTGTTCTTTGCTTTGATCCTGTTTGTTGGAATGGGCGTAATCTGTAATATACCAACCACTTCCTTTGAATTGTAAGGCAGGTGGGGATATTATCTTTACTACCGGTCCGCCGCATTTAATACATTTTGTTAAGGGTGGTTCACTGATTTTCTGAATAACCTCAAAAATCTCACCGCACTTTTTACATTTATATTCATAAAGGGGCATTTTTTACTCCGAAAAAAAAGAAATTTATTATATCACAAAAAAAGCTTTTCTGCATATAAGAAAAAATTGGTGCAATGAATTATCTGCATTAGCAGTTTTCATCTTTTGCGAGAGCATTTTTTAAGGAAAAATTTATAAGATTAACCAGGAATATTTTGGACTTTGATGAAGAAAAAACCAGGAGCTATTCTTTAAACACGATTGCTTCAAAGACAAAGATATCCGCCCCCTCTCTCCAGGCAGTGGGAGGAAGGCCGGCCTTTAGGCAGGCTTGTTCGAGGAAAGTTTTGCGGGACCAGTTGTTTTCGACCGGGACTTGGGGAAGAAGAAGCCCCTTTTTTCCATTTTGGGCAATAACCAGACCATGTTTTCCGACAGAGACTTGATTAGGATCTGTGATTTTGTGCAGGGGCGATAAAACAGAGATCTCGAATTCTAAGGATTGTATTTCATCAGCTGTAACTGGTTTGAATCGAAAATCCTGAGTGGCAGCATAGATGGCGGCTTGGATGATGGTTTGGTATAGAGGG
>CAZLBV010000064.1:0-3818 GCA_964557845.1 uncultured Eubacteriales bacterium
TATTCCAATAATGAAAAAAGAGATAATTAAAACTCAGTAGGCGAGGGATTCCGGGCATATACTCCGAAATTCACACAAATGACAGATATGCCACTCCGGTTTCGCCCGGTAATCCGCCGCTAAAATACCGGCGCTCACTTCATCGATCGCCTTCTTTGCAGCCGCCAGATCCTCTTCGCTTTTCTGAGCCCTGCCGATCATATCTGATTCTAAAAAATGCAGCCTGGTTTCAAACAACTTTTCTTTTTGAGTTTTGACAAAGGAAAGTGCATAAAGTTTTAATTGCAAACTATCCCTGGACAGATCATCTGCTTCTTTTTGATCTTTTACCTGGGAAGCCTTGTAGTCGATGATGATGGCTCCTTCAGGAGCGATATCAATCCGGTCCCATCTGCCTGTGAATTTTACACAATCCTCCTGCCAGGAAAACCGTTTCTCTAAATATTTCGGCAATCGGCTTGACTTTATCTCACGCCTATAATAGGACCTGAGAGCAGTTTCACCTGCCACTTTCCTCATCTCCTCATGTTCTCGGCTGAGAAAACCTTCATTGATCCAGTTATCATAGAAAGTCTGGATGAATTCTTGTTCTGAAAGAATCTTTCCGGCTGACCTGATCCGTAAAAAATTATGGATCGCATTATGCAGCACCCTGCCATAGACAAGATTATGGTGGGGCAGAACAGGGACCTTCAAAACATGCCGGTATTTATAACGGAGAGGACAAGCAAGATAATCAGCTACCTTAAAGAAACTAAGCACTAAAGGTTCTTTTTCTTTGATCTGTAAATCCGGGGACAACTTATGCGAGGGCGAAGAATATCGCCTGATATTTTCCAAGGCAGATGACCGCAGGGTGTCATGGGGAGCACGGGGAAGATCCAAAGCTTCCAAAATAAAGGGGCTTATCTTCTTCAGGCGTTTAGTGCCGTAATCACGCGCCCAGGTTAAATAAAGTAAATTTTTAGCCCTGGTCATCCCTACATAGAATAAACGGCGTTCCTCCTGAAGGTGGTGATCTCCTTTGGGAATTTCATATTTAAGGACCTCATTCGGGATATAGACCTTATCTTTCCTCTCCCTCCCAGGAAATCTATCGGCAATCAAGGAAACTAGAAACACAATCGAAAATTCCAATCCTTTGGCTTTATGAACAGTGAGTATATTCACCGCATCTTCCTCCAGTTCGGCTTCCGCTGTGGCCGGATTATCCCCTACCTCCTGTAAAAGCTCCAAATGCTGGGCAAACGAATGAATAGAGTTGTCTCTGTTTATCTCGGAATAATTTTTCACTTTTTCGAAAAAAATAGCTATATTCCTGATCTTTATCTCCGCCTGGGAAACCCTGCCTTCTGCCAGGGCCTTCAGATAGCCGGATCTTTCCAAAAAAGAATAGAGAACTACTCCGGAATTTTTAGATGCGGACATCTGTACGAAAAAGAGAATATCATCCATGAGCCTTTTAATTTCTTTAGAAGCATCTGGTGATAGGTCCACCGGTCTCTGTCCATCTCGTATCTTTTTAAACGTACTGTGCATAGTAAAATTTTTTTTCTGGGAATAATTGGAGATCTTTATCAGGCTGTAAGGATCGATACCATATACTTCTGAAGAGGCGAGATAAAATAAACTCTTGCTGTCATCAAAATCAGTTAAAGCCTTGATGAAAGCGATCAAAACCTTGATCTCTTCACACCCATACAATCCCCGGCTGCCGGAAAATCTATAAGGAATTTCAAGCATATTGAGCGCCCGGATATAGGGATCTGCATCCGCGTTTCTCCTTACCAAGATGGCGATATCTTTAAACCGATAACCCTGGATAAACCGTTCCCGGATGATCTGAGAAACCCGGTCAGCTTCATGAGATAAGGAATCAAACTGGAGAAGGTGGATGCTCTTCTCTTCGAATGCGGTGGATGATTTTAAAGTCTTTTCAATGCCTTCCTGATCCTCCAGCCGGTCAGGATTATTATGCAAAATGAGCTGACGCGATGCATCAAGAATGTCCTGCGTTGACCGGTAATTTTGGGTTAGAACGACTTTTCTACACTCCGGATAATACTTTTTAAAATTGAGTATATTGCTCAGGGAGGCCCCCCGGAACCGGAATATACTTTGATCATCATCACCAACAACAGTCAGATTTCTATGTTTTTCCGCCAAAAGTTTCAATAACTCGAACTGAATGTAATTGGTGTCTTGAAATTCATCGACTAAAATGAATTTATATTTTTCCTGATATTGCTTTAATACCGATGGTCTCTGGCGAAAAAGAGCAACCGTAAGCCCCACCTGGTCTTCAAAATCAATTTTACCCGCTGACCTCATGAGCTGTTTGTATTTTTTATAAACCAGAGCGATTTCCTGATGTTTTTTTGCGGTTTCCCATTCTGCTTCATCCGAGGCTTTGGATTTCATGATCCTGGCATAGTCAAGATATTCATCCGGAGAAACGTCTTCCTGTTTCAATCTTTTAATAGCCTTAATTATTTCCTGAATGTGCTTGGTGGGTGTGCTGAGCGGTCTGAAATACCTAAGAGGAAAATTAAATAGGTTTTGTCGGAAAAAGATTGCTTGTTCCGCTTCATCCAAAAGTGAAAAATCCAGATAATAACCCAATTCATGACCATGATCACGCAAGACCCGCTCACCAAAAGAATTAAATGTACTGATCTCCACAAAGGAATAGCTGTAGGGGATCAGAAGGTCGACCCTTTCCTCCATCTCATTGGCAGCTTTCTCAGTAAAAGTGACGGCTAATATCTCTTCCGGCCGGGCTGCTTTTGTGGTTATCAAATGGGCGATCCTGTGGGCGATCACCCTGGTCTTGCCTGTTCCTGCTCCGGCAATGATCAAAAGAGGGCCCTCTAAATGGATAACGGCTTCCTTTTGGTTATCATTTAGATCTTTAATTAGATTATCCATTTTTTTGATTTAATCGGATCCGGTTGACCATAAATATTAAAATCAAATCAGAGGCAGGAAATTCGGAAATAATCCTTTTATTAATGTTGTTACAATTAATGTTTTTCTTTCGTTAAAATAATCACTTCACCAGGTTTCCCATACCACAATTTTTCTCTGGCTTTATTTTCAACGGCGCTGGGATTATTCTGGAGTTCCTCTATATCCCTTTCCAGATCCTTCTTTTCCTCCAAGAGCATTTGTTTTTCCTGTGTTAGGCTTTCCAGTCTTTTCTGAATATTGTTTTTTTCCAAAAGGCCCCGTTGTCCAAAAAAAGTCGCTATCAGCACGATCAGGAAAATAGAACATATGGCTGCCATCACCAACCGTCGGTGGAGAGAAATTTGTTTTTTCTCTGATCTTTTCATTGAAGTTTCTCTAAACCACAGTCGATCAGCTTGCGGACCTCTTTTTCACTTTCTGCTTCTGCATAACACCTTATCAACGGCTCTGTCCCGGATAATCTGAATAATATCCAATCATCATGTTCCAAATCCAGTTTAACCCCGTCGATAGTTTCTGTTTTTAGCACCTTCCTTCCAGCAAAATTGTTGGGAGGATTTTTTATGAGCTTTGCCAACTTTTTGCTTCTATCTCCAACCAAAGGGATATCTTTTTGCAAGCCGACCATTTTTCCATATTGAGCGAAAAGGCTTTTCAGCTGATCCGAAAGGCTCAATCCGGTAGTCGCGATCATCTCTACAACTAAAAGCCCCGCAATTATTCCGTCCTTTTCAGGCAAATGATCTTTCAAGGCGAGAGAGGCACTTTCCTCTCCTCCAAAAATGATCTTCCCCTTTAAAAATAGATCTGCCAGATATTTAAATCCAACCGGTGTTTTATAAAGGTCA
>CAZLBV010000065.1:0-20761 GCA_964557845.1 uncultured Eubacteriales bacterium
TCGATCTGATGGACCATCCACTGGCCGGGAATCCCTGAAGAGTAAGGCCAGAACAGCCGATATTCAATATATTTCCGTGGGTCCCATGGCTCATAGGGCCGGTTTATCAAATACCGCTTCCAGTCGACACCGCTCTCCTTTAGGTCAGCCACCAACTGAGGACGGCGCCAGCGGCCAGGCTGATTAACATTCCAGGTCATCTCAACCGCCACAATATCCCCAAATTTTCCGGACCGGATATATTTATTCGCCTGGATATAGTTACCGGCACTGCGGCGCTGGGTGCCGATCTGAACGACCTTTCCTGAATTTGTGACCGTTTTCAAGGCAGCCCGGGCATCCTCCATGGTGTTGGCAAATGGTTTTTCCACATAAACATCACACCCGGCCTCAACCGCCTGGATACAATGGCGGGCATGCTGGAAATCAGCCGTACTGATGATGACAGCATCCACATCTCCCTTTTCATACAGCTCTTCATTGTTGCGCATTCCTATGACATTTTTCCCGGTAAGCTGACCTAAAAACTCCACTCCTTCCCGGCGGCGTCGGTCCCAAATATCGGAGACAGCCACGATCTCAAAGTTCATTTTAGGGGCATGGAACTGAAAAGCCGGGAGCAAAGAATACCGGGCCCGGTCTGAAAAACCGACCACACCCACTCTTGTTTTATCGTTCGCGCTTGGCATCCTCCCTCCTCCCTTAACCGGTTTAGTCAGAATGACTCCTGCTGCTCCGGCTGATATGGTCTTAATAAAATCCCTTCGTGAATATTTTTCATTATCCATCTTACCTAATTCCTCCTATTTACCCGGAACCTCCGGCTTAAACACTCTTATTTTAATGCTTCGGAACCAGGAAGCATCGGTATGATCCTGAAGCACGATGTGGCCCTTTCTTTTATCTGCAAAACCGGAAATGTCCCGGTATTTACTGGCTTGCAGCAGGTCATTCATACGCTCTGTTCCCAGATCAAACTCTAAAACCTTGATGCCGTTTAACCAGTGCTCCCCATGATCGCCCTTAAAAACGATCCGTCCTGAATTATACTCTCCCACCGGTTTTAAAACTTTACCTTCCGGAGCTATGAGGTCATAGAGTGCTGCCGCCGTCCGGTTATCACCATTTATGGCATCAGGATGATTTTCATCATCCAGGATCTGATATTCAAATCCCAGAGCTGCATGTTCCGGAGGATAAGAGATTGACATCTCTTCGGAGACATTATATTTGACCCCGCTGTTTCCCGCCGGACTGATCTTCCACTCAAAATAAAGCTCAAAATCTTCAAAAGATCGGACCGTCATAAGATCTCCGCCTACTAAGGGCTGGCCATCTTCCTGAAGAGGGACTTCCCCGCTGGGAACTTTTTTGATAGCGCCGTCTTCGATCATCCAGTGACCCTCGGGCACACCCTCCCGTCCCAATCCCCGCCATCCTTCGAAGCTGTTTCCATCGAAAAGCAAGATCCAGTCTTGCTCCTGTTCCTCAGGTGTTAGGGCATTTAAATGAGTTTTTTCACTTTCCTGTTTTCCTTTTCCTTTATCATTATCCACGCATCCGGGAAACATAAATAAAGGGATTGAAAGGATTAAAAGAAATGTCCCTAATTTTAACCGATAATAGAATTTCATCATCGCTCCTTCGTCTATATTTGCAACCTTAGCATGATTTTGTATAATTTCCAAGAAAAGAGAGGATAAAACCATGAGTAAAACCAACAGAAGGGATTTTCTAAAATATGCTACCGTTGGATTTGCGGTTCCCCCCTTTATTCATCTAAAAAACTTTAGATTAAATCAAGGAGAAGCTGCCCTCCAAAAAAAAACCATAACACTGGGCCTGGCGTCCTATACTTTCCGTGAATTCAGTCTGGAGGATACTATCAGGATGACAAAACGGCTGGGATTAAAAAGGATCGTGCTGAAAAGTTTTCACATGCCGCTGGAAAGCACACCTGATGAGATCAAAGCAGCCGCGGCCAAAGTCAGAGAGGCCGGTCTCGACCTTTACGGCGGCGGAGTGGTCTATATGAACACGCCGGATGAGGTCAGCTGGGCCTTTGACTATGCTAAAACAGCGGGAATGACTATGATCATTGGGGTACCCAAACCCGAGCTTTTAAAGCTGGTTGAACAAAAAGTGCGAGCCTATGGAATCAAAGTCGCTATCCACAATCACGGCCCCGAAGACAAACTTTTTCCCACACCGGGCCATGCTTATGATCTGATCCAAAATCTAAATAAGGGCATAGGTTTATGCCTGGACATCGGACATGCCCAAAGGTCTGCGGTCGATCCTGCTTGGGCGGCTGTAAAATATGCAGACCGACTGCTTGATATCCATATCAAAGATGTCACAGCCGCCACTAAGGCCGGAACTACCATTGAGATCGGCCGCGGGATAATCAATATCCCTGAATTCCTAAAGGCATTGATCAAAATCGGTTACCAAGGTACTACTGCCCTCGAATTCGAAAAAGACGGCCAAGATCCCCTGCCAGGGGCCGCGGAATCAATTGGATATCTCCGGGGAACACTAGATGCTCTCCCATGAAGTCCATCAAAACTTGTCTAGAACTCATCTTTAATTATGGAATGGAGCTGCTGACTCACATCGAAATTCGTTTAAATGGCGGTTTCTATTTGTCCGAAGTCCATGGTGGCGGGTGGGAGGATCTTTGGCAAGGACAGATAGAAAACGCTCCAAAAACGCCAATATTTTTCTTTACGCAATGGAAGATATTTTCACCTTTCTTGCACAAAAAAAATAAATCGGTAGAATACATAGAATGACAATCGCATGCCACGCCTATGCCCGCGCAGGACTGTTAGGCAATCCTTCAGATGGTTATTTCGGCAAGATCATCGCCATTTCCGTTAAAAACTTTTCCGCCCGAGTCAGTTTGGATGAATCTTCAGATCTCTGGATCAAACCTTCTGAACAAGACTCGAGCACTTACCCCAATATACAGGCTCTTGCAGAGAATATTGATCAATACGGATATTACGGCGGTATCCGTTTGATAAAAGCAGGCATAAAAAAATTCTGGGAATACTGCAAAACCCATAAACTTCCCCTGAAGAACCAGAATTTCACCCTCAGATATTCCTCTGATATCCCTCGTCAGTTGGGCCTCGGCGGATCCAGTGCCATAATAACAGCAGTCATAAAAGCCCTGATGCAGTTTTATTCCATAGACATTCCTCAGGAAACACTTCCTTCCCTGATCCTAAATGCTGAGCTGGAGGAATTAGGCATCAATGCCGGTTTCATGGACCGGGTTATCCAAGTGTATGAAGGCTGTGTGTATATGGACCTCGATCAAAGGTTGATCGACCGAAATGGCCACGGCTTTTATGAAAATCTGGACCCTAAAATTCTGCCTCCTCTTTATCTGGCCTATAAGCCTTCACTGGGAAAGGTATCCGGAAAAGTCTTAAACGATATCCGATTGGGATGGGACAGGAAAGATCCCTTTGTGATCAAAACTCTGACCCGTATTGCCGAGATCGCTGCCGAAGGGAAAAAAGCCCTTACAGACAAAAATTATGCCTTATTTTTCCCCCTGATGAATGAAAATTTTGACCTGCGCAGCCGGATAATGAAAATAAGCGCAGGCAACATGGAAATGATAAAGACCGCCAGAAACTGTGGGGTCTCGGCTAAATTTGCCGGATCTGGCGGTGCTTTAATTGGAATGTACGACCATGAAGACACCTTTGAGCGGCTTAAAAGAGAATTAGACAAGATCGGCGCCGTCACGATCAAACCTATGATTGACTGAGAATCAAAACTAAAATGACTGATCTGGGTAAATACGCATCAAAATTTGTTTTAATCTTAGTTACATCCATTTTCATCATGACAGCACTTCAGTGCCGACCCGATGGTCAAACAAAGGTCATTAAACTGGCCCACGGATTAGACCCTTCTCATTCGGTCCATAAAGCCATGGAATTTATGGCCGAGTATGTCCATCAAAAATCACAGGGCAAGATGAGGATAGATATCTATCCCAGTGAACAATTGGGCTCGGAAAGAGAATGTTTGGAGCTCCTGCAGATCGGAAGTTTAGGGATGACCAAGGTCTCTTGCAGCGTTTTGGAAGGGTTTGTGCCTTCCATGAGCGTCTTGAGTCTTCCCTTTATCTTTAGAGATAATTCCCATAAATTTAAGGTGTTAGAGGGGGAGATCGGAAGGGAACTTCTTTTGGACGGAGAAGAATTTTGGCTGAGGGGATTGTGCTTTTTCGATGCCGGCAGCCGCAGTTTTTACACCAAAGACAAACCAATTTTTCAACCCTCTGATCTGGAGGGGTTGAAGATCCGAACCCAGGAAAGCCCCACGTCTATGAAAATGGTCGAAGCTCTGGGAGGATCCCCCACCCCAATTTCCTGGGGAGAGCTTTATTCCGCCCTCCAGCAGGGGGTCGTGGACGGCGCAGAAAATAATCCCCCCAGTTTTTATCTATCACGCCACTATGAAGTGTGTAAATATTATTCTCTGGATGAACATACCTCTGTTCCCGATATTCTGCTGATCAGCACCAAAACCTGGAAAGACCTTACTCCTGAGCATCAAGTGATCTTACAAGAGGCGGCAAACCAAGCATTACAGATGCAGAAGGTTTTGTGGAAAGAATCATCTAACCATGCTTTGGAACAGGTTAAGAAAGCAGGAATAGAGATACTCTATCCGGATAAAAAGCTCTTTTCTGAGAAGATAGAACCTTTGTATGAGGAATATAATAAGGATCCCCAGCTTTTTGACATAATTCTAAGGATCCAAACCATAAAATAATGTGGAAAAAGGCCAGGAAAAGGATCGATTTTCTGCTGGAAGGGATTCTGGTTATTCTGATGGCAGCCAATGTGGTCAACGTCCTCTGGCAGGTTTTTTCCCGCTTCGTCCTGAAAAACCCCAGTTCCTTCACAGAAGAACTGGCCCGGTATCTTCTTATATGGGTGGGGCTTCTGGGCGCTGCTTATGCCAGCGGTAAAAAAACCCATCTTGCCATTGATATTGTTCTGGAACATCTCCAAGATAGGGCAAAAAAAATCATTGAATCGGTCATTCAGATATCCATTTTTCTGTTTGCCCTTCTGGTCATGGTTATCGGCGGCATCCGTTTAGTCACCATCACACTGACTCTCAACCAGATCTCGGCAGCTTTAAGGATCAAGCTGGGTTATGTGTATTTGGTCATTCCTTTAAGCGGTTTATTGATTATGTTTTATGCGGCCTCGTTTTTCTTAAACAGGTTGGGAGGTAAGGAAAGAAAAACTGTAGAAAAACCTTATCTACGGGAAGGCATTTGATTTGATTATATAAGCAACATGGAAATACTGCATATTTTGGTATTGGTGATAAGTTTCGCAGCCTTGCTTCTGATGGGAGTTCCTATTTCCTTTGGGATCGGTATAGCGACACTCGCCACCATGTTGATGACGATCAAGGCCGGACCAGCCCTTACCACCGTAGCTCAGAGAATGGCAACCGGGTTGGACAGCTTCGCACTGCTGGCCATTCCCTTTTTCATCCTATCCGGGCAGCTGATGAACCGAGGGGGGATTGCCCGGCGGCTTATCGATTTTGCCAAGGTGCTGGTCGGCATGTTCCCGGGCGGATTGGCTTTTGTCAATATCATGGCCAATATGCTCTTTGGTTCGATCTCAGGATCAGCGGTAGCCTCTTCAGCTGCGATCGGGGGGTTTATGATCCCGACCATGAAAAAAGAAGGCTACGACCTGAATTACAGTGCGGCCGTGAACATCACGGCCTCTACCACTGGTTTGATCATACCACCCAGCAACATCCTGATCGTGTATTCTTTGGCCAGCGGAGGGGCATCTATTGGAGCTTTGTTTGTGGCCGGCTATTTCCCAGGGGTTCTGGTTGGATTGGCATTAATGGTGGTTGCCGGGATCATTGCTGCCCGGAAAAAATATCCCATTGCGGGAAAGGCAACTCTTAAAGAGGGACTACTTCGTTTCCTGGATTCTGTGCCCAGCCTTTTTTTGGTTGTACTAGTCATCGGTGGAATCGTCGCCGGATACTTTACAGCCACGGAAGCCTCGGCTATTGCTGTGCTTTACACCTTAATCCTTTCAGTTCTGGTTTACCGGGAGGTCAGATGGAAGGATCTGTCCCAGATACTATTAAACACAGCCTCCACCACCTCCATCGTCATGCTGCTTATTGCCACCTCAATGGGTATGTCCTGGATCATCTCCTATGAAAACATTCCCCAAACCGTAAGCGCTTCTCTTCTTTCCGTATCCAGTAATCCCATTATTATTCTGCTTATAATCAATATGATCCTTCTCATCGTGGGGACATTTTTGGACATGACTCCGGCCGTGCTTATATTTACTCCCATTCTCCTGCCCGTGGTTACACAAATGGGTGTGGACCCCATTCACTTCGGGATCGTCATGGTCTTAAACTTAAGCATTGGTTTATGCACGCCGCCGGTCGGAAGCGTACTATTTGTAGGATGCGGAATAGCAGGGACACGTATCGCAGATGTGATCAGACCGCTGCTGCCGTTATTCCTGGCCATGGTGGCCATCCTGCTTTTGATCACATTTATTCCCCAGATCAGTCTATTTCTGCCGAAGTTGTTTGGATATTAACATGTATTATTTTCTGGATAAATTCTTTTTCGTTTTTCACAGTTTTATCATCTTATTCAATCTGTTCGGATGGATCTGGAAAAAGACCCGTAAAGCCAATCTGATACTCATTCTTTTGACGCTGGGATCATGGTTCATCCTGGGAATCTGGTACGGCTTTGGATTCTGCCCCAGCACAGAATGGCACTGGCAGGTGAGAATGAAGCTGGGATATTATGATATGTCCTCGTCATATCTCGTTTTCCTTATCAAATCACTAACCGGATTAGAGGTTGAACGCCACATCGTGGATATATTCGCGGTGGCCTTCTTAGCGTCCGCCTTAGGTGCTTCCATCTATACCAATTGGAAAGACTGGCAACACCGAAAAAAAAGATCAAAGAGGATTTAATGACCGTTGTTCCAAAGGCCCCTTCTAAATAGAAATTTGACTCATTTTTATTCCTGTTATAGACTTAACTTGCTAAATATTGGGTTTAAATGAAAACTGGGGAAAATCCATGAGCGATAAAAAGACTAAGTCTTTTTTTTCTAATGAGGCAGAGAGATCATCTTCTAACGATAACTCCAAAACCACAAAAACCATGTCAACTCCTCCTGCAAGCAGCCCCCCAATTATAGGCAATTACCGCATCATCCAAAAGCTGGGCGAAGGAGGGATGGGAGAGGTTTATGAGGCTGAACAGACAGCGCCCATACGCCGCCGGGTGGCTCTTAAGATCATCAAATGGGGAATGGATACCAATCAGGTGGTAGCACGATTCGAGTCGGAGCGGCAAGCCCTGGCACTAATGGACCATCCCCACATAGCCAAAGTCTTCGATGCTGGAGCAACTGAGAAAGGGCGTCCCTATTTTGTGATGGAATGTGTGAAAGGGATCCCTATTACAGATTACTGCGATACCAATCAGCTGAATAACCGCCAGAGGCTCAAGTTATTCATACAGGTTTGTGAGGGAATTCAACATGCCCATCAAAAGGGGATCATTCACCGGGACATCAAAGCATCCAATGTTTTAGTAACGATTCAGAGTGATAGACCGGTTCCTAAAATCATTGATTTTGGAGTCGCCAAAGCGATATCCCAGAGATTGACGGAAAAAACTATGTTCACAGAGATGGGTCAGCTCATCGGGACACCTGAGTATATGAGCCCGGAACAAGCAGAGATGACTGGACTGGATGTAGATACCCGTACTGATGTGTATTCTCTGGGTGTAGTTCTATATGAACTTCTGATAGGTGTACTGCCTTTGATTCCCAAGCGCTTCGTAGTTCCGGATTTGACGAGATCCGCAAAAGGATCCGTGAGCAAGAGCCACTAAAGCCGAGCACACGTTTGACCACTCCTGGGTTTAACACGGAGCATACCAGTAAGAATCGCAAGACGGATCCTTCAGTGCTTGCCAAACAGCTTAAAGGAGAGCTGGACTGGATCACCATGAAAGCCATGGCCAAGGACAGAACACAGCGTTATGCTTCAGCTTCTGAGCTGGCGGCAGATGTTTTGAGGTATTTGAAACAAGAGCCTGTTATCGCAGGGCCTCCAAGCGCAAGGTACCGATTTAGAAAATATGTAAAAAGACACAAGGTGGGAGTGGCGGCAGCTGCGGTGGTTACTCTTGCTATGATTATAGGAATAACCGGAACAAGCATCGGATTATTAAAAGCTGTCAAGGCAGAAAAAAAAGCAAGAGAAGATGCCATCACAGCACAACAGGTTTCAGATTTTTTGGTAGCTCTTTTTGAGGTTTCAGATCCCAGTGAGGCTAGAGGAAATACAGTCACGGCAAGGGAAATTTTAGATAAAGGTGCAGAAAAAATCGAGAATGATCTCCAGGATCAGCCACGAATTCAATCCAGTCTGATGGAGACAATGGGAAAAGTCTATAGAAATTTAGGTCTCTATGATCTGGCCGCTTCCCTATTGGAAAAATCCCTCTTCCTAAAGCAAAAAGTCTATGGGGATGAACATATCGAAGTTGCAAACAGCCTGCATATACTGGCAGTACTCTATGACACCCAGGGAAAATACCAGGAAGCAGAATCGATGTTTCGGCAATCCCTGGCTATCAAGAAAAAGACATTAGGCCAGGATCATCCGGAGGTGGCCAGTAGTCTCAACAGTATTTCTATCGTAAATTGGAATCAGGGTAAATATGAAGAAACGGAAACCTTACTTCAGAGGGCACTCGCAATTAAAGAGAAAATCTTAGGTCCGGATCATCTGCACGTAGAGGAAACACTGGAACAGTATGCCCGATTACTGCATAAGGTCGATCGTACTGGGGAAGCCGAAAAAATGGAAGCTCGCGTCAAATTCATCCGTGAAAAATCAAATTCCCAGGAATAAGAAATCCATAAGACAACCAATCCTAGCTCATTTCCGGCGTATCTTTTTATTATTCTCTCTCTCTATCCGAACTTTCTTTCTCTCCCTTTTGAGTCACCTTATCAAAGACTCTGAGGAAATTTCCTCCCAGGATCTTTTTAATATCTGTATCACTGATCCCACGCCGGACCATTTCTTCGGTTATAGCGGTTATTTTTCCTGTATGTTCCAGTCCCACAGGGGTGCTGCTGATGCCGTCGAAATCAGATCCCAATCCTACATGATTGGCATTTCCGGTTACTTCAATAACATGTTCGATATGCTCGACCACAGTCTTCACATTGACCGGCGGCAGGGTTTTCTTCAACTCCTCGGCTTTTTCTTGAAACTCCCGGAAAAATTCTTCTCTTTTTTCCGGATCAGCCTTAGACAACTTGAGCCAATCTTCCGGCAGCCCGTATTTTCTAAGGATACCTATTCTTAAGTCCTCCATTTTCTTTCCGTTCTCAGCGTTTAAAAAATCAGGCAAATAGTTTATTCCAATAACCCCGCCGTTTTTAGCCAGAGCCTTGAGCATTTCATCTGAAAGATTGCGGTGGTGATCGGAGAGAGCCCGGCAGCAAGAATGAGACGCCACTACTGGCGAGTCAGTAATAGCCATTACATCCCAGAATGTCTCATCATGGACATGAGACACATCGATGATCATTCCCAGGCGGTTCATTTCTTTAACCACCTTTTCCCCCAATCCGGTCAACCCCGAAAATACCGGCTCCGGATCGCCAGAGGCGTCCGCCCAATCCGTATGCAGCCAGTGAGTCAAGGTCATAAGCCTCACCCCGTTTCTGTAAAAAGACCTCAACAGCCGGAGGTCATTCTCGATGGCATACCCCCCCTCTATCCCGATCAAAGCACCGGTCTTACGATTGCCTCTGAGCGCACTCAAATCATCATGGGATTCAATCAAAACCAGATCCTCCGGGTTGTTTTCGACCAGCTCATGGACGGCATCAATCTGGTCAAAAGCCCTCTTGGCCGCAGTATTCTTTTCCATCTCATCTCCAGGAGGACCGATGAAACAGGCAAATACTTGTAGATCCACCGCACCCTCTTTGAGCTTGGGAATATCTATGTGGCCCTTGGGATTATCCTTACTGAGGTCTTCTCCTTCAAGATGCCTTCCAATTGTATCACAGTGCATATCTACGACAACAGAATCCTTATGGACAAAATGGATGTGATGGATGGGAGCCAGCAGGTCTTCTTTGGTATGAGCTAAGAATTCTATTATTTCCAGATGATAATCCGCAACCAATTGAAGCAGAGCGGGATCTATTATATCGGTGTCATCTCCCGGCTTATGATACTCAGGATGTTCATCATTAAGCTCACCGGTTCTGATGTTTCCGCTTCTCAAACTGATGCAGGTGACTCCTTTGGGTAAAAAAGCAGAGTGGTCCGACCCGCGGTAAGCTATACGGTAATTCAGCTTATCTAGTAATCTCTTTGATAAATTTGCTTTTAAAAGGTCATAAAAATCAGAAAACTCCCACATCCCACCGACATAAAGATCATCATCTCCGCAGCCGATCATATCCATATTCATATAGACCACAGTCTTTTCCAGAGGATAGAGTGGATTATTAGCATAATACCGCGATCCGACCAGCCCTATCTCCTCACCGGCCCAGGCAGCGAAAACAATGCTCCTATCGGAAACAAAACCGCCCTCATTCATGGCCCTGGCTAATTCCAAAATAACAGCTACCGATGCAGCATTATCATCTGCCCCATTGTAGATCTCCCCGTTTAATCCAACCCCCAAATGATCGAGATGGCCGCCGATAATAATAAATTCATTTTTTAATTCCTGGTCTTGCCCTGGCAGAACACCCAGAACACTGGGTGCGGTTCTATCATCCCAGATGTGATGCGCCTCCATCTCTATTTCTATATCCATTTCCAGGGTTATGGACCTTTTTTCTCTCAGCGTTTGACTGACCATCATTCTCCAGCTCGAATCCGCCATATAAAACAACTCATCTAAAACATGGGATTCGGCTGTCATGACCACAAATCCTTCAGGGCAGGTGTCTTTTTTCAATCCGCTAAAATATGATCTCCCCCCCTGGCTTTCCTCCACATTCATAAAAATGATACCAATAGCTCCTTTCTCTATGGCTGTTTTGGCCTTTTGATCCAGTGTCGTATCCTTCTTGGGTATATCCAGCATAAAATCAGGAGCGCCGGGCAGGATCAAAACGACGCTGTTTCTCACATCAATATTTTTATAGTCATCCCACTTATATTGTTCTGAGATCAATCCATGGCCGGCAAAAACCAGTTCGCCCTTAATTATCCCCGAGCCGGTCCCGACGCTGGGGATAAAATCCCTACCTCTTCCAGCTGTATATATTCTGTGCTCAGGAAAAATTACCTCCAGCCGGGTGGGCGGCTCGAAATTCCGCCAGTTTTTAAATTCCACCTGTTGAAAATAAGAACCTTCTTCACCCGCAGGTTCAAGACCATAGGCTTTCATCTTTTCAGCCACATATTCAGCAGCCAGGAGGTACTCTGGTGTCCCTGATTTTCTTCCCTTTAGATCGTCTGATGCCAGAAAACGAACATGCTCCATGGCCCGGTTTTTATCAATCTTAATCTGAGAATAAGTCCAAAAAGGACTAAACATTAATAAAAATAAAACGCACAAAATTATTTTTTTCACACAAAAGCTCCTTTCATACCTGAAATAATCGGGTCTATTTCAAGCTGATTTTATAAGACAAAAAAACATTATACATATTTATATCCTTAATTATAAGGAATATCTTGTCGATACCAACCAACCTGGATTTTCAGCACGTCGAGGTTCGTGCCAATACAAGACGCATCGATTGAAGATGTATATGTAATACCTCGAAATCGGTGCGGTGAAGGCCGTCCCATTCCCGCCCCCACCCACCTTCCCTCAAGGAAACGTAATAAAGACGATTTGCTAATTTGCGATGAAGCCTGGATCATCAGCGGCCCGAGGTTAGTACCAATACAAGACGCATCGATTGAAGATGTATATGTAATACCTCGAAATCGGTGCGGTGAAATATTGGTGCTGAGATCGGGGCGCCCCACCCACTTCGGGTGGTGGGGTAAAAGAGGCCGACATTAAAATTTATCTTGAATGAATAACGATCTAAAATGACAACACGTTAATAAGAATTCAAAGTACAACCAGATATTTAGTCTTAATTGAGTCGGCCTATTTTACTGATGATTCAGAAATTCAGAAGGTGAAAAAAGATGCGTTATTTGTTATAAATATTTTAAATTACAGATGAGGAGCTCTCAAATGAATATTTTAATCCCACTCAATGTCTCGACGACGCGATCGCTGCTGGTTGAGAAAGAACATACTGCAGAACACCTCGGTTCCGGACAGGTCAATGTCCTGGCGACCCCTATGATGATCGCCTTGATGGAAGCGGCTGCCCTCGAGACAGTTCAAGTTTATCTGCCTTCAGGCTGGACTACAGTAGGAACTAAAATCAATGTTGATCATATCCGGGCAACTCCCTTAGGACGAACCGTTACAGCCGAGGCAACTCTGATAAGCAGAGATGATTAGTCACTCAATTTTATCGTGGAGGCCAGAGATAATATGGGGGTGATCGGCCAAGGCAGCCACCAAAGGTTTATTATAGAAAAGGATAAGTTCATCAAATTAGCCGGAGGAAAATAAGACAATAAAAAGGAATGACTCATTCCGAATAAATCAATTGCATTTCTCCGGTTCAGGATGTTGACGAAATCGTCCAAAATAACTACCATATTTCTTCACAGTTAAAATTTGCGGAGGATCATATGCCTTATAATCTACGAAACAGAAACTTCTTGAAATTGCTCGATTTCACTCCTGAAGAAATAAAATTTCTTCTTACCCTTTCTATGGATCTAAAAAAAGCAAAGTATACCGGTACCGAACAACCCTGTCTAAAAGGTAAAAATATCGCCCTGATCTTTGAAAAGGATTCCACCCGGACAAGATGCGCTTTTGAAGTGGCTACCTCTGATCAGGGTGCCAACACCACCTATCTGGGTCCAACAGGATCTCAATTGGGTAAAAAAGAATCGGTAAAAGATACGGCCAGAGTTTTAGGCAGGATGTATCATGGCATCGAGTACCGCGGCTTCGGTCAAGAGATCGTTGAAGATCTTGGCCGCTATGCCGGGGTCCCAGTTTGGAATGGTTTAACCACAGAATTCCATCCTACTCAAGTCTTAGCAGATCTTTTAACTATGATGGAACATTCGAATAAACCTCTTCATGAGATTAAATTTGCTTTTGTAGGTGATGCCAGAAACAATATGGGGAACTCTCTACTGGTGGGAGCCGCAAAACTGGGGATGGATTTTCGATCCATTGCTCCTCATCAACTTCAGCCCGCAGAAAATCTGGCTAAACAGGCTTTGGAGATAGCGGATCAAACAAAAGCTAAAATAAGGATCACCGATGACGTTAAGGCCGTTAAAGACTGCGACTTCCTTTGTGCAGATGTATGGGTATCGATGGGAGAGCCGGAATCAGCATGGAAAGAAAAAATTGACCTCCTTAAACCTTATCAGATCAACCAAGAACTCATGCAAAGAACAGAAAATCCGGAAGTAAAATTTATGCACTGCCTCCCGGCTTTTCATAACAGGGAAACAACCATCGGCGAACAGATATATCAGAAGTTCGGTCTGGAAAGCATGGAAGTAACTGAAGAGGTATTCGAATCCAAGGCTTCTATAGTTTTTGACGAAGCGGAAAACAGAATCCACACCATAAAAGCTGTTATGGTGGCAACCTTAGGAAATTTCTCATAAAATCAGCGGAGGATAACCGCAGCTTCACCCCAAGGATCTTATCGGCAGCCAACTCGAGAATTGATCTATTTAAATAACTCTATTCTGCCGGTAGCGGCATAGTTCGGTTTTATGAAAATAGTTGCCATTCTCATTAAAATATGAAATAAATAAAAAAATATTTTTCTTAAGAGAGGATTCTTGTTCTTCTATGAGATTTTTTATCACCGGCGCCACTGGATTCATCGGAACAGAATTAATCAAGTTTCTTCATAATAAAGGCTTTACGATCAGAGTATTCTGCAGACCCACTTCCGATACAAATGTATTCAACCAAATACCTGTTGAAATTGCCTACGGTGATATTCGTGACATTCACAGCATAGAAGAAGGCATAAAGGAATGTGACTATATTATTCACCTTGCCGGCTACGCAAAAAACTGGGCAAAAGATCCTCGGACATTCTATGATATAAATTATCACGGATTGGATCATCTACTTAAGGCTGCACGGAAAGAGAGAATAAAAAAAGCCGTTCTCGTTTCTACCTGTATGGTGTTCGGCCCATCTAATAAAAATGCTGTCAATGAAGATGCTAATCCGGGAGAGGTTCATCTCTGCGATTATCAACATTCTAAATGTGAGGCTGATAAACTTGGATTGAGTGTAGTTCAAGACGGAATTCCGGTGGTATTAGTTCATCCCACCCGCGTATTTGGTCCCGGTTTGTTTACCGAAGGAAATTCAGTTACCATTTTGATCAAGAATTACATTGAGGGTAAATGGAGATTCATTCTCTCTGACGGATCAGCCGTGGGTAATTATGTCTTTATCGATGATGTGGTCCAAGGAATTTGGAAAGCTTTTGAACGGGGCGTACATGGTGAAAAATATATTTTAGGTGGGGAAAATATCTCCTACAACGATTTCTATAATACTCTTGCGGCAATGTCAAAACAATCCCGTCACATGATTCATATTCCTAAATGGTCAGCCATGACCGCGGCCCGGCTCCAATTATTTCTCGCCAAATATTTCGGAAAGTACCCCCTGATTACTCCGGACTGGATTCGTATTTTTTCCATAGACTGGGCATTTTCATCTGATAAAGCCCAAAAGGAACTGGGATATACCATCACCCCCTTTAAACTGGGTATAGAAAAAACGATAGAGTGGTTAAGATCAGGTCAAAAAAATAAATAGAGGTTAACTGAATGGATTTTTTTAAAAAATTTTATCATTCCGGTGACCTAAACACAAAAGGGCAGGGCAAACAAACCGCAATCCTGCTTATGGCGGCCATCTTGCCGGCTCTTCAGAGGACATTTGGATCGATCGAATTTGCCCAGGCAACATTTCAGGACTCCAGCGAATTCTTCTGTGTTATGTACATGTTCGTGACGGCTTTTATTTTTTTTGGCATCATACCTGCATTAACTATAAGATTCTTCTTCTCAGAACCTTTAAAAGAGTATGGTCTCCGCCTGGGAGACTGGCGTTGGGGATTGCCTGCAGTCATTGTTCTTTTTATCTTGATTTCCGTCATCTTCATCTATCCATCCTCCCAAACAGAGGAGATCCGGTCATTTTTTCCCTTTGATAAAAACGCAGGCGAGACAGCGTTTTCCCTCATAAGGCTTCAATTTTTCCGGGGACTGCTGTTTTATTCCGCATGGGAATTCTTCTTCCGCGGTTTTATTCTTTTCGGGCTTAGAAAACACTTCGGGGATTGGATGGCTATATGTATACAAGTTATCCCCTCCTGTCTTTGGCACCTGGGTCTATCTGCCGGGGAGATCTTTATCTCGATCGCAGCCGGTCTATTGTTCGGAGTGATGGCCCTTCGTACCCGGTCAATATTTTGGCCTTTTCTTTTGCATTATTTAATTGGTATAATCCTGGACTTATTTATTATATTCACTGGCTGATTGATTTTATACACCGATAATAAGTCTGCAATAATTGCACATAATAAATTGGATCAAATAATGCCTGAAAAGAACACATTAAAGAAATTTTGGGTAAAACGCTACGGACATATTCGATTTCGTTTAATGGAATTTACCACCACCGGTTATTTGGCTGTGATCGGAATTCTTTTGATCTTCTTTCATAAAAATGTTCCTGATTGGCCTCTTTATTCCTTAGGCCACGGATTATTCATAGTACTCATCCTGGAAATTGTGCGGATCGGAGAAAAACATCCCGAAAAAAAACTGCTCTGGATCTTGCGGACTTTTTACCCTGCCGGAGTCATGATGCTTGCCTGGAGCGAATTGGGAGCCCTCGTTCGCATGATATTCGGTGATTACTGGTCCACGGACCTGATCATTAATATGGATAGATCTATCTTTGGAGTACATCCAACTGTCTGGGTCCAGCAGTTCTACCGACCTTGGTTGGATGAGCTGATGAATATTTTCTACACCGGATATTATCTTTTTTACCCGTCCCTGATCCTGACTTTATATGTCCGGGGAAAAAAACAGGAAACAATGGCAACTTTTTCACTTTTGACCTTTGCTATGTTCACCAACTTTCTACTTTTCTATTTCTTTCCCACACTTTCCCCGGCCATGGAGAAAAGCCTGCAGGTTCTCCAAACAAAAGAATGGACCGGTTACACCGTGGCGAAACTTACCAGACTTATTCAATATAACATGGCAGAAGGAGGAGGTACTTTTCCTTCCTCTCACATCACAGTGGCTTTGATCGCTTCACTGATCGCTCTCCGCTACGAGAAAAAATTGGGCTATGTCTTCATCATCATGACCTTGGGAGTGGTGGTTTCAACCGTCTATCTCGGCTATCATCATGCGGTCGACCCCATCTTCGGATTGATCTGGGGAGCAGTTTGTTATCCCCTGGGATTGCGCTGGATTAAATCCCGTGGGGAAGATACCAACACACTTCCCCAAAACAGATAATCAATCAGTATTCTTTATAAATTTTTCATACTGATAAACTCCCGAGAATGATAAAAATATAAAGTGTATGGGAGGGTGTGTAGATGAGTGAACGAGTGGGTGCATTCGAGATTCTATCTTCTGACTCCTCAGTTTTCTTCTATCTTCTATCTTCTGGTTTTTGATCTTCTATAATCTGCTTTATCATCTTTTATAAAGATATACATAATGCTCCTGGCCCTCCTCATCCAGGACTGTAGTGAGATCTAATTCTTTTTCTTTCCATCCTGGGATCGAATAGTTATGGGAAACAACCAGCGTCCCAGGTTTAAGCCGTTCTTCCAGAACGGGCCTCAAGAGTTCATTCGATTCTGGCAGCAGATACAGGGTAATCACTGTAGCCTTAGAAATATCCACCTTCAAGGCATCTTTTTTAATGAACTTAACAAGTTTCTCGACATCTGCCTCTTTGGCATTTTCTTTGGATTCTTTGATCCGTTGAGGATCGATATCGATTCCTACCCCCCGGGCGCCGTATATTTTGGCTGCATTGATCACAATGCGTCCGTCTCCGCATCCAATATCATACAGCACATCATCTTCATCCAGTTCAGCCATTTCCAGCATCTTGTCCACAACCGGCATAGGTGTTGGGACATAAGGTGCAAGATCTACCGCATCTTCTCGTCCATGAGATCCCTCATATAGCTCGAGCAGCTCATGTTCATTGTAGCGGAATGAATAGGATTTGCCGGGGCTGACCTTATATGTGATCTCTCTTCCTACTCTTTGGAAAGTAATTTCCATAATTACCCCTCGGGGGAATTCGTGGACTTCATCCGGCCTGATCTCTTTTCTCTCTTGCTTATCTTCCCGGTTTAAAGGCTTGATCGTATAAACAATATTTTCCCGGGTCACATTCCGGATAGTGGCCTTTCCGTCCTCATGCTCCATAATCCAACTATCCGAAGACATACTCAACGGATGCCAACGGCTGCCGATATGATAACTGAATTCTTCCACCGGAATAAAAGCAAGAAGACAGCCTGTTAAAAAAATGGAAATGAAGCCTGCTGAAAGAATTACTTTCTTAATCATTATTTCTCCCTCGAATTAGAACGATCTAATTTTTTAAACTTACGCCTTTTGATCAAGAGCTTCCTTTATTCTATCAGGAGTCATGGGCAGCGTGAACATTCTGATTCCGACAGCATCAAAAACTGCATTAGCCATCACAGCGCCCATAGGTGTTACAGCCGGTTCTCCGCACCCTTGGGGAGGCATCTCCGGATTATTGACCAGAACAGTTTCGATCTTAGGAAGCCAGGAGAATCGGGGAATCTCATAGGTGTCAAAATTTTCGGTTAAGATCTTCCCATCTTTAAATTCGATCTCCTCTGTCAAGGAATAACCCAGCCCCATGATAATACATCCTTCTATTTGCATTCTTACCCCTTCAGGGTTGATAACCTCACCGGTATCCTGGGCGCATACCACCCGTTCAGCACGGATTGAGCCGGTATTCTTGTCGACTTTCACTTCCGCCATAGTGGCTACATAGGTTCCCAGATAATTAGTGATCGCGATTCCATATCCTTTTCCACTGGGTGCTTTTTCAAATGACCGTCCAAATCTTTCAGCCGCGGCCGAAAGAACCTTGATCATTCTTTTATCTGTCAGATTTATCAAGCGAAAATTTAGTGGATCGATCCCTGCCTCTGCTGCCATCACATCCATTTGAGATTCCATAGCAAAGACATTGGTATTGCTGCCGGGTCCCTGCCAGGCACCGACACCAAAAGGGTGAGGACTTCCTCCTCCCCGGCCGCCCCAGCTGCCAAAGGACCTTACCCGGTGATGAGGAATGTTATACAATGGCTCAGAGCTTCTGCTGCCGGCAAAATAATTATCATATTCCCAAAAAACTATCTGATTATTTTGATCTATACCAGTATTGACCTCAATCACAGCCGCAGGACGGAACGTATCAAGAAAAAATTCTTCTTTCCTCGTCCAGGCAACCTGTACCGGCTTATTGACCAATTTAGCGAGACGGGCAGCCTCTACGATCTGCTGCCCTTGATTCTTCCCTCCGAAACCACATCCTACAAAGGGAGTCCTTACGCGAACGTTTTCCAGTGGTATTTCCAGTGTCCGGGCGACCTCTCCCTGGGCCCGGAAAGGGGACTGGGTTGAAGCCCAGACTTCTGCTTTATCGCCCTCAACACTGACAACGGCTGTATGCGTTTCTGTGGGAGCATGCGCTACATATTGATTGTAATAAGTTTTAACAAAGGTCTTTACAGCTGAATCTTTCCCAACTTCCAGTTCTCCTGCCTCAGTTACAACATCCCCTCCAGCTGCTGATCGCCTTAAATGTTTGAAGATCGAATCATTATCCAGCTTAGAGGAGGAAGGCTGATACTGGGCTTTGATCAAACCTAGAGCTTTTTCTGCCACGTCGGGGTATTTATGCAGAACGGCTACACTATCGCCGTCACGAATGATCTGAATATCCTTGATCTTCTCAGCATCGGAGGTATCGACCGACAGGATCTTCCCCCCATGAGCCGGAGCCCTTAATATCCGGGCATAAAGCATTCCGGGTAAATGGATATCCCCGGTGAATTTGGCCTGCCCGGTAACCTTCTGCTCAGCATCCATACGGTCAGTAGGTTTCCCTGAAATGATGTGCTGAGAATAAGGTTTGATATCCGGTTTCTCCTGAAGGTGTTTATCAATTTTTTTACCTTGGACTAGATCAGCATAAGATATTTTTTCATCGGTATTATTTTTATTAAAGATGATCCCCTGTTTTGCTACCAGAGTCTCTTTAGGAAGATCTAACTTCTGAGCTGCCATTTCGATCAGAACAGCTCGAGCTTCAGCTGCAGCTCGCCGCAAGGGTGGGCCAAAATATTTAGTGCTTCTCGAACCAAATGTTCCTGCATCCCAGGGACAGAGGTCTGTATCTCCCATAACCATATCCACGCTGTCTAAAGGAATATCCAGCTCCTCAGCCAGCATTTGAGCCAGCGATGTATGGATTCCCTGTCCCATTTCAATCTTTCCGGTAAAACAGGATACCCTCCCATCTATTCCTATCTTGAGATAGGCATTAAAATCTTCAGGGTATTCTCTTTGCCCTGAATAAAGCATTACAGAAGACTCTCCTGTAGAGAAAAAAATGACTATGCCCCCTCCCACCAGTTTAAGGAATTCCCGGCGGTCCAGACCATAAGGCAAGAGATCCTTTTCACTATCTTGGGGTTTATATTGATCGTTTTTTCTCATTTGACTTTACCTCTCAGAACAGCAGCAGCTGTTTGGACGGCTTGAAGAATTCGGGGATAACTTCCACAACGGCAGAGATTTCCCTCTAAGGATTCAAGGATATCATCAACCGAGGGCATCGGATTCCTCTGCAATAAACTGTAAGCTTTAAGGATCATTCCCGGTGTGCAGAATCCGCATTGGAGAGCATTATGCTGCATAAATGCTTTCTGAAGGGGATGCAGATCCCCGTTTTTTTTAATCCCTTCTATGGTTATGACCTCTTTCCCGCCAATGTTCTTGATCGGATACTGGCAGGACAACTCCGGTGATCCATCAATAAGCACTGTGCAGGCTCCACAAAACCCTTCACCGCAGCTGTATTTTGTTCCGGTAAGGTTGAAGTCTGTGCGCAGGACCCATAAAAGCATCCGGTCAGGCTCTGAAGATACCCGGACAGCGTCTCCATTGAGAGTAAATTCATATGTATTTTCCATCTTATCTCCCTTAAAATTAAGATACTATAGAGATAAGCATCTGTCAAAATCTCCTGGACTTTTCATAAAAAATGCCGATGGTAATGATGAACAATTAATTATCACAAAGTTGGAATATTTTACAGAAATCATTTTTTCTTCAAATAGGGCTTGATAATACCCATTCTATATCGGCATTTTTTACCTAAAGGCGAGCCGACTCTCAACGCATCAGCTTTGTTGCGGAAAGTTCGCAGTGGACAACCACAGCTTCACTTCCCGACGCCGCGCTG